>JANONT010000238.1:0-3026 GCA_031420955.1 Candidatus Nitrotoga sp.
TCCGCCGCGCTATATGCACTTGGTCGAACTCATTCCCTGCACAAATACTAAAGCTGATTTGGTAGATAGACTAGAAGGCTTTCTTGTTTCAACGATCGGTAAGGGCGTAGTGCGCGCAAAAGATACGCCTAACTTCGTGGCGAATCGCATCGGTGTATTTTCATTATTGGCTACGCTGCATCACGCGCAACGATTGGGTTTGGGCTTTGATACAGTGGATGCGCTCACAGGACGTTACCTCGGTCGCCCAAAAAGCGCGACCTTTCGTACACTGGATGTGGTTGGCTTAGATGTCTTTACACATGTGGTTGAAACCATGCACACGCATTTGGCGAGTGACCCTTGGCACGGCTATTACACGTTACCCGATTGGTATAAAAAATTAATTGCCGATGGCGCACTTGGGCAAAAAAGCAAACGTGGGATTTATCAGAAAATCGGCAAAGAAATTCATGTATTGGATGTGGCAACGCAGTCATATAAATTATCCGCAGGCGCGGCGGACGATGCGGTAAAAGAAATTTTGCGCGAGCGTGATTGGGCGAAAAAATTGGCGGCATTGCGTGCCAGCACCCATCCACAAGCGCAATTCTTATGGGCGACATTTCGCGATTTATTCCATTACTGCGCGTTGCATTTATCCGACATCGCGCACCACGCACGTGATTTAGATTTTGCGGTGCGCTGGGGTTTTGGCTGGGACAGCGGGCCGTTTGAAATCTGGCAGGCGGCGGGTTGGCAGCAAATCGCAGGCTATATCAACGCCGATATTGCTGCTGGCAAAGCCATGTCCAGCGTGGCATTGCCAGGGTGGGTTACCGAACCTGAGCGCAGCGGCGTGCATACCGCGCAAGGTTCTTATTCCCCTCTCCCTTCGGGAGTACCAAAGGTAGGCAATTCACTATCCGGCAAGCCGGATGCGAAATTGACACAGGGGCTAGGGGTGAGGGAGCGTACTACAAGCACACCAACAAACTATCAACCCCGCTCTACGCTCCCTGTTTATCGCCGTCAAATTTTCCCCGATGCGCTGCTCGCTGAAGAGCGTAAATACGGCGAAACGGTATTTGAGACCGAGGCCGTGCGGCTGTGGCACATGGGTGACAATATCGCCATCCTCAGCTTCAAAACAAAGATGCACATCATCAGCGACGAAGTGCTGGATGGTATTTTGCGTGCGGTAGATGAAGCCGAGGAAAATTTCAGCGCGCTGATTATTTGGCAGACCGAGCCGCCATTTTCCGCAGGCGCAAACCTGTTACAACTTATGCAAGGTGTGCAGCAAGCCGCACCTGATGAAGGCATGTTTGATAAGTTAAAGAGCGCGGCAAACCGTGTTAAATATACCGTGGCGGGCGGTGGTGGGGTGGCTGCGATTGTGAATGCTGCCACGGGTAATACGCCGCGTGTGGAAGATGTTGTCGCCAAATTTCAACAAGTTTCGCAGCGACTAAAATACGCGCTCGTGCCCACCATTGCGGCAGTGGATGGCTTGGCACTGGGTGGCGGGTGCGAATTTTCCATCCACTGCACGCGCATTGTTGCCTCGCTGGAAACCTACATTGGCTTAGTGGAGGTAGGCGTAGGCATCTTGCCCGCAGGCGGTGGCTGCAAAGAAATGGCGCAGCGCGCAGCAGCCGATGCACAGAAATTTTCCAACGATGGCCGTGTCGATGTGTTCCCCTATCTGCGAAAATATTTCCAACAAATAGCCATGGGCGAAGTTTCCAAAAGCGCCGAACTGGCACGCGAAATGGGCTACTTAAGAGCCTCAGATCGCATCGTTATGAACCGCTTCGAGCTACTGCACATCGCCAAAGAAGAAGCCCGCGCACTCAATGCCACCGCCTATCGCCCGCCGCTGGCACAACGCCAAATCATGGTCGCCGGACGCATCGGCATCGCGACTTTTAAAGCGTCGATGGTCAACATGCTGGAAGGCGGCTTCATCTCCGAACACGACTACAACATCGGCTGCCGTGTCGCCGACACGATGTGCGGCGGCGATGTCGAAACCAACAGCATGGTCGATGAACAATGGCTGCTGGATTTAGAACGCAAACACTTTATGGAATTGTTGGCGACAGAAAAAACAAAACAGCGGGTGGAATATATGCTGAAGAATGGCAAGCCGTTGCGGAATTAAGTTAGCTTCGTTGATTTAATTATGAAAACAAAGAAGCGCGGCGAACAATACATTTCTTGTCTGGCCTCGAATTATAAGCAGCCGATAGCTGTTTTGGTTGAGCGTCTATTGAAAGTCAAATTGCCTGATTCCCCGGATGGCAAACCACTTGAATCTGAGGTTGATTATTCGATCATTTTGGTTGTTCTGTTGGTGCTTCAGTTTGAAGCATGGGTATCGAGGGCGCGTCATTTCGACGGAAGAACTCATGTATCTGATACAGACAAAAAACAGGCCATTTCTTGGATGAAGTCATTAAGTGATCCTAAGTTAAAACCGATTATCGCCAGACTGGAAGAGATTTATTTCCTGAGAGATGCGATTGTTCATAATCATATTTGGACCTATACACAGAGTTGGGTTCAAGGTAACGCACATTATTCAAATTTCAGCCTTGATCTCACATGGCAAAGTGCGCCGTATAAGATTAAGAGATTCGTCAGGGGGGAACAACCTCTGTCATCTTTTCCTCGTACAAAATTGTTAAATCTAATGGTTGTGCCGGGCTTTATCGGACGCAAGGAGGTAGCATCGGTTTTCAAAACAGCAAAGGATTCGCTAAAACTCCTCGATGAATTAGGTTACCTTAGGATTGTTCCTAAAGTTTCTTATGTTCGTTTTGGGGAAAAGCTGAGTTTTCCTTTCTGGAGTTTGATAGGTAGGATTCAGGAATCTTATCTTGGGCAATCGTGTAAGCCAACGTAGGGCAGAACGCCCCTTTGGGGTTTCTGACCTACATCACTGCCATCGAGGAATTGATAGAGCAAAGCCTGTAAACAAATATCGTGATATGCGTGATATGGGGGTCAGCATCGCATTAGTTTTTTTGACTAAAAGCGAC
>JANONT010000239.1:0-12611 GCA_031420955.1 Candidatus Nitrotoga sp.
GATGTGGATAGTAATATGGTGGCAGCAAACATTTTAAGCATGGAAACTTCCCCAAAAAATTAAAACTTCAGCGGTTTGAAATATCCGGTCAACTCCAAATAACCGCGTCCCACGCGCTGTCCGTTTTGCAAGGCGGTCACAGCGCCTTCCCAATATACCGCGCCAGTACTCATGCGGCTGTCGAGTTCCTGGTCTTCCATCAACGGGTCTAGCTGGAGTGTTAAATCGCCCGCCTGCACTTGCATGGCGATGGGATACTCGGTTGCGGTGCGCGGTGAGCGCCAGTGTCGCGTGGGGGTGAAGCTTATTTGTTGTGCCTTGAATGTGTGTATTTGGTTTTGTGCGTCGCGCTGTGTGCCGCTTGCCCACAATGATTTGCCTGCCGCGTCACGTATGCGAAACGCCATGAGCGCGCTGCCGTCATCCATATTAAGACCAACCCAATCCCATCCGCTGGCGGCTTTATCCAACACCGAAGTGGACCATTCATGATCGAGCCAAGCCGTGCCGCGCACCGCAATTTTTTTACCCTCGCGCTCTACAGTGCCGCTCACGACTAATTGCGGTTGGCTGTAGTAGTAGCTGGCTTGTGTAGAATTTTTTCCCTTGCGGCTGTAGCCTTGCTCGCCTTGTAGTAGTAATGCTTGGGTCGGCTGTAAGCTCAGTTGTAAGGTAAATTCGCGCGCTTGGATGTGTGTTTGATATTGCCCATTTGCGTTGCGTTGCAGCGACCATTGGTCAATACGAATATGGGTATCGGCTTCGCTGGCCTGTGCTAAATCAAAGCCGCTGCGCGCGCCGCGTTGGTCGTGCAGCAGCCGACCTTGTGCGGGGTCACTAATTGCGGCATGGGCAAATAATAATTGCTTGGGCGAAAATGGGCTGGGGTTGCTTTGATCAATGCTGGGGCGGGTGCGAAAAAAAGTTACTTGAAAACCGAGTTGTTTGCCATCCAAAGTTTCCAGCCAACCCGTGACATACCACCACTCGGTGCGATATGCCAAATGCGCGCCGTGGTCGCGCGGAAAGGTGAGCGTTGCGTTGGGGGTGACAGGCGGATAGCTAGGCGGAGCGGCTGTTGCAATTGCAGGCAGCAATAAAATCAGCAGCAGAATAAATTTTTGCATACACCTCATAATTATTTTTACCAATCGTCTCGCACCGCACGCACTGCTTGGGCGGACATTGCACTGCGCCCACTGAGCACCGCTGTCATAGCGGCAGTCAGTATCAGCGTTAACGCAACAGCCGACAATAATCCCCAGGGCATGTGCATATTCATCGACCAATGAAATGATTGCGGGTTAACCACGCGCACTAAAATTAATGCGATGACCCAGCCCAGCAGCAGCCCAGCCACCACACCGAGCGTGGTGAGTAGCGCGCCTTCTAGTGCGAGCATCATTCCGATTTGCCGCCGCGTTACGCCGATATGTCGCAACATGCCAAACTCACGCGCACGCGCCAAGGCTTGTCCACCAAAGCTAGCAGCGATGCCGAATAATCCAACGATAATCGCAACCGCTTCCAACAAATAAGTGACGGTAAAGCTGCGATCAAAAATTTTCAGGCTAGCACTGCGTACCTCGCCGGGTTCGGCAATGTCGAGGCTCGTATTATTATGCAGCACAGCGCGCAAATTATTTATCGCTTGCGTGGCGGTCTCGCCAGCGTTAAGCCACATGCCCACTTCGGTGACGCGCTCATCGCCAGTGAGGCGGCGGTAGTCGGCCAGATTGATAACAATTGCACCATGTTGGCGAGCGTAATCTCGCCAAATTCCACCGACGATGACGGGCTGCAACTGTGTGCCGATAGGCAATATGAATTGCTTGCCCACGGTTAAGCCGTGCAAATCAGCAGCGGCTTCACTCGCCCACACGGTGATGGGCTGCGTTAAATTTTCCGCTGCGCTGGGCAGCACCGCACCGATGAAAGGCAGGCGCGCCGCCGGGTTGGCGACATCTATCGGTCGCGCAATGAGGCTAACCGCTGGACGTAATGGGTCTAAGGTAATGTGTAGGGTGCGTAAAAATTCGGCACGCGCAATGCCTGCAGTGTTGAGTATAGCAAGCTGATCGTTGGCAGAAAAATAAGCAGTATCACCGCTGGCAGCCGCGCGCATATAGAGTTGGGCGGGTAGCATATTGCCCAGCCATTCATCGACCGACACGCGAAAACTGGTGACCATAATCGCCATCGCGGCCATTAAACTAAAGCTGGCTAAGATGCCGCTGAGGCCAATAGAGGCTTTGCCGGACGCGCCTTGTAATTGCGTGATCGCCAAATATGGCGCGCTTTGCCACGGGGTAGGCAGACGCGAAAAAACTGTGTGCGCCAAGCGCGGCATCAGCGCGATGGAGCCGATCAACAATAATGCAATCGCAATGTATCCCGGTATGGGCAGCTCGTTCACTGGGCCTGCAAAACACAGCGCGCCGCCAATAAAAATAAGTGTTAAGGCGGGTAGGGGAGAACGTAATCGCTGCAACGCAATTTCTTCGTCGCCTGCTTTAAGTGCGCGGCTGGGCTGCGTGCGGGCGGTTTCCAGCGCGGGGATGAGGCTGCCTAATAATGCTGCGCCTAAACCTAATGCGAAAAATATTAACGCTGCCCAGGCATCAAAATGCACGGTCGGGCGCACGCCCGCGAAATAACCGCCGCCTAAATCTGCACCGGAATAATCCAATACTGCTGCGGCAATTGTGTAGCCCAACAGCAAGCCTATGGCTGCACCCAGTGCGCCGATTACCGCGCCTTCGGCCAGTATCCAGCGCACTAAGCTGGCGCGGGTCAGCCCCAACACGCGCAGTAATGCCAGTTGCGACCGTCGCTGCACCACTGATAACACCTGTGTGGAAAATACTAAAAATCCGCCGGTGAATAAAGCAACCAGTGCCAGCACGTTGAGATTAACCCGATACGCGCGCGATAAATTAGCGGCGCGTTTTTCACTATCTACAGGCGTAATGGCGGCCACGCCTGCCGGAAGTAGGGTCGCTAATTTATTTTTAAACGCGGCTAAGTTCACGCCTGGACGCAGCTTGAGGTCGATGCGTTGGATCAAACCCAAACGATCAAAACGCCATTGCGCGGCGGCAATATCCATCACGCCTATGCGTTGCCCCGCCCCCGCAGCGGGCACAGTACCTGCAATATGTAGTTGACGGATTTCCATGCCCACGCGCACAGATAGTTTGTCGCCCGTTTTTAATTGAAGCCAAGTCAACGCGGCGGGCGATAAAAATAATGCGTCCGCATGAAACGCACCTAGGCTGGGATCGGTATTTTCTTCAGCCAAACGCCCCAGCATATTTGGTTGCACGGTGAGCGCGCGAAAATAATCAATGCCGATAATTTTGAGGGCTTCGTTTTCCTGTGGAATATGCGCGTCGATTTCTACCACGGGGCTGGCTACCGCCACTTCAGGCAAGGTCGCCAGCAGTGGGTAAGTTTGCTCGCTAAAACCCATGCGTGTGCCGCGCACGGTGAGATCGGCATTGCCCATGAGCGAACGCACCGCTTGGGAAAATTCGTTGGAGGCGGCGTAATTAATTAAATGTACCGCGTAGCCCATCGCCACACCGACAGCGATAGCGATCACGCCAATGGCCGCGCGTTTGCCATGAGCGCGAAATTCGCCCAGTAGAAATGTGAATGCGAGGGCGGTGTTTTGCATCATGCGCGCAAGGTACGCGGAATGAGTCCTTGAGTGGTTAGCAATAGTACTCGATCCGCCGTGGCTGCGGCGCGCGTAGAGTGTGTCACCAGCACACAAGTAGTGCCGCTTTGTTTAATTTGTCCATGTAAAAGTCGCATCACGTTATCCGCAGATTCGGGATCTAAATTGCCAGTTGGCTCATCCGCCAGCAGCAGGCGCGGGCGATGTACCAAGGCGCGGGCAATGGCGACGCGTTGCGTCTCGCCCCCGGATAATTCGCGTGGGCGACTTTGCGCGCGATCAGCCAAGCCCACCGCCGCCAGAATGGACGCGGTTTCCGCTCGTGCCTGTTGTTTGGATACGCCATTTAATAATAATGGTAGAGATACATTTTGTGCGACCGATAAATGTGGCAGCACATGAAATGCTTGAAACACAAAGCCCATTTTTTCGCGCCGCAGCTGCGTGGCTTGATCGTCATTCATCTCGGCGAGATTGTGTCCATCAATCACAATGCTACCGCTGTCGGGCGTTTCCAAGCCCGCCATTAAATTAAGCAAGGTCGATTTGCCCATGCCCGATTCACCCATGATGGCGACATATTCGCCCGCATCCAGATGAAAATTTATATCGCTGAGAATGTGCCGCGTGCTGTTGTAGGATTTACAAAGGTGGGCGAGGGTGAGCATGGATTTGTGTGCAATAAAATCTAATTATTCTGCGATAAAATTTGTCGCGAGATGGCTGGGTTTTGCGCGAAGTAGCGTTTGACTCCCGTTAAAATCGCGCGCGCCATTTCATCTTGATAAGCGGGATTATTTAGGCGACGCTCTTCGGTGGGATTACTGATGAACGCGGTTTCGACCAAGATAGAAGGAATATCGGGTGCTTTCAACACGGCGAAACCTGCTTGCCCAAAACCTTTGCCGTGCAGGGTGTTGATCTGCCCTAACTCACCCAACACATGTTTAGCCAGCTTAACGCTGTCGTTAATTGAAGCAGTTTGCGAAAGATCGAGCAGGGTGTGGGCGAGGTGCGGGTCTTTAATGTCCAGATTTACGCCGCCGATTAAATCCGATTCATTTTCTTTGTTCGCCAGCCAACGCGCACTAGCACTGCTTGCGCCGCCTTCTGACAACGTAAAAACAGAGGAGCCGCGTGCATTGGGGCGAGTAAAAGCATCTGCATGAATGGAAATAAACAAATCAGCCCGCACGCGCCGCGCTTTTTGAATACGCCCACTCAACGAAATAAAATAATCGCCATCGCGTATTAATACGCCGCGCATGTTGGAAGTTTCGTCCATCATTTTTTTTAATTTGCGCGCAATCGCCAGCGTAATGTTTTTTTCTCGCGTGCCGCGACGACCTTTAGCACCGGGATCTTCACCCCCATGGCCTGCATCAATGGCAATAATCAACGTGCGTGATTTTATATCAGCAAAATTACCTGAATGAGGCAAAGGTGGGGGAGGGGCGGGGAAGCCTGCATCATCTGTTACAGAGGATTGGGTCACGGCAGCTTGTGGAGCGGAAGCGGGATTCGTATTGTTGGTTGCATCTTCTGATGTAAGGCTGGGTATAGGTTCGGTTGTAGGGGTTGTTTTTTCTGCCGAGGCTTTTTCTTCTAGTGTTTGCAGCAATGCCACCAGCGGATCAACTGGATTTTCAGGATAAATGTCCAGCACCAGACGATGACCATATTCCCCCACTGGCTTGAGATTAAACAGTTGTGGTTTAACTTCAGTTTTGAGGTCGAGCACGAGGCGCGTTGTGCCGGGCTTAAATAGCCCGACGCGCATGTTTTTAATATAGGGATCATCGCTATTTATTTTTTTTGCCAAGTCACTCAGTACAGCATTCAGCGGTACGTTATTTAGATCAATCACCAAGCGCGGTGGATTCGTCAGTAGAAATTTCCGATAACGCACGGGCTGGGCAGATTCGAGCGTGAGCCGCGTGTAGTCTTGTGCCGACCATACGCGAACCAGTTTTATAGGGGCGGGAGCTTTGCCAGAAGCGGCCTGCGCTGACCCCATCCAGCCTAAGGCTAGAGAGAATATTAAGGCCAGAGATAATATTATTCCTGCAAAGATTAGACACAATATTAGCTCTGTAAATTTTTTAAGCATGTGAAACCCGTTTGTGTAGCGGCGTGAATTTTGATGTTGCGACCGCCGGAAAATGCACCATCAGATAGTATTTCAAACATGATAATGATATCTGCTGCGGGAATTAAGCCTTGAGCTTTTTCTGGCCATTCGATTAAACAGATATTGCGCCCGTCGAACTCGTCGCGAAAGCCCGCTTGCGCCCATTCTTCCGGGCTGTTAAACCGATATAGATCAAAGTGCCGTAAGTGTAACCCAGCGATTTGGTAGTGCTCAAGTAAGGTGTAGGTGGGGCTTTTGACCCGTCCGCTGTAGCCTAACGTATTCAACAAAGCGCGCACCAACGTGGTTTTCCCTGCGCCCAAATCGCCGCGCAAGTAAATCACCATGCCGGGTTTGAGGCAAGCCGCTAAATGTGTTGCAAAAGCGGTAGTCGCGGCTTCATCTGCCAAGGTCAGCTTGATTGCGTTATCATCAATTAAAATTTTAGGCGATTTATGCAAACCGATATTCCTCAAAAAACAGATTACGCCAAGCTCGCCAGCGACATTAAAACGTGGGGTAGGTCGCTGGGATTCCAAGCGGTGGGCATTGCCGATACGCATTTGCCAGAAGCCGAAGCAGGCTTGCAAGCATGGTTGGCGCAGGGGCTGCATGGTGAGATGGATTATATGGCAAAACATGGCTTGAAGCGCAGCCGCCCAGCAGAACTCATTCCCGGCACGACGCGCATTATTTCTGTCCGCATGAATTATTATCCGCCCGCTGCCCAAGACAGTTGGCAGGTGATAGCAGATGGCAGCCGCGCATTTATTTCGCGCTATGCGCTGGGGCGCGATTACCATAAAGTTTTGCGCCAGCGTTTGGAAAAATTAGCGGATAAAATTCGCGCAGAAATAAGCGGGTTTAATTATCGTGTTTTTACCGATAGCGCGCCGGTAATGGAGGTAGAGTTGGCGCGTAAAGCGCGGCTGGGCTGGCGCGGCAAACATACTTTATTGTTGTCGCGAGAGCAGGGCTCGTGGTTTTTTTTGGGGGAGCTGTACACCAATTTACCCTTGCCGATAGATGAGCCTGAGGCTGAACATTGTGGCAGTTGCACCGCGTGTATCCAAGTGTGCCCGACCCAGGCGATTATCGCGCCGTATAAGCTGGATGCGCGACGCTGCATTTCGTATCTGACTATCGAGCTGAAAGGTAGCATTCCGCTGGAATTGCGCCCGCTCATGGGAAATCGCATTTATGGTTGTGATGATTGTCAGTTGGTGTGCCCGTGGAATCGTTTCGCGCATAAAAGTTTAGAAAAAGACTTTGCTGTGCGGCATGGCTTGGATAACATTGCCTTAACTGAGCTTTTTGACTGGGATGAAGCGATGTTCAAACAAAAATTTGCAGGCAGTGCGGTTTATCGCATCGGGTACGAGCAATGGCTGCGTAATGTTGCCGTGGCATTAGGTAATGCGCCTCGTAGTGTAGATGTTCAAATTGCTTTGAGTAGGCGTGTAGCGGACGCTTCAGCGTTAGTGCGAGAACATGTATTGTGGGCTTTAGAAAAGCAGTCTGCTCATCTATCGGCTGGCGCAAGAAGTGCTTGACGATAAAAGCCAAGTGGACGTAGTCTACTAAATACATGAAAATGCATGGCTTGAGCTGACGTAATTAGTTCGAAATGATTTAAATACTGTTGATAAGGGTTAACTCAATCATGATAAATAATTTTGCCGAGAAAAATCATTGTATCGAGCAGAATAATTACGTCAGAAATAATAGTTTCATCCGAAAAAGTAGCGTGGCTGAAAAAAATAATGTCGACGGACAACCTAGTCAAGGTACGGGTTTTAAATTAGGCAATTTGCATGGCAAGCGGATACTGATTGTTGACGACAATGAGGTAAATCGGAAGTTAATTCAGTGGCTGTTGGAAAAACAGAATGCGGAATTCGACGCTGTGGAGGATGGGAAGCAGGCCGTCGAAGCTTATATGCAGGTCAATTATGACTTGGTTTTAATGGATGTGAATATGCCCGTCATGAATGGATTGGAGGCGACCAATCAAATCCGTGCTTTCGAACAATCATCGTCTCAGCTGACACCTCGTAGAACACCCATCATAGCTCTTACCGCAAACATTATGGCGGGTGATAAGGAGCATTTCGTAAATGCGGGAATGGATGACTGCCTGATTAAACCATTAGATAAACAAATTTTGCTGCGAATTATTGGAAAATGGTGTGGCATCGCTAGCCCAGTGAGTGATTCGGTCGATCCGTCAAACCATTTGGCAGCGGATGAACCAACTTTAAAATCGGTTACCGGAATAACGTTACCTGTCGTAGATGTCCAAATGGGTATAGAGCTGAGTTCGGGTGATGCGGATTGTTGGCGAGAATTGTTGCACATGTTACTGGTGCAGCTTCCTGACTATTCTGCGAGCCTGATACAGGCAATTACTAACACCAATCACCTCAAACAAATTTCACATAAGCTGGCTGGCGCATCTAGTTATTGCGGTACACCCGCGTTACACCATGCTGCAAAGCAACTAGAGTCAGCATCTCAGCTAGGCGAAAGTGAGCAGATTCATGCTGCGCTAAGCAATCTTCAGTTTCAAATTCAACGATTACAGAACTTAAACTCAAAGTACTTCTAAAACAATAGGGGGCTGGGTGATTATTTAAAGAAATATTATTTAATATAATATACATTCCGCGAAGCGGGGAAGGGCGGTGACCCCCAAAAAGTACCCTTCGCTGCCTTCCAGCGAGATAAAGGGCAGGGCGGCGATCACGACCAGCGCGGCGGCGAGGCCTTGCAGCACTTCGGCGGCATGCTTCCATGCGGCTTTCAATTCTGGCTTTCTAGCGCGTTCGGATGCAATGCAAGAGAGCACATAACCGGGATCAAGGTCTAGCAATTTCGCAACTTTGAAGGCTATTTCATCGTCAAGAAAGCTTTTCTTGTGGCGGTATCCGCTGATGGAAGACCTCGTGCAACCGAGAAAAATTGATAATTGATTGTCTGACGTTATGCCGTTTTTTTTCATTACGGCATTCAAGAAATCCACTGTAGTTTTCATTTTAAAACCCTCCAGAGTCTCAGTACGGTAACGGTACTGTACTGTATGACCGCGTTTATAGTCCAACGACGGTTGACAGTCAATGTTCTAGAACTCTTGACATTGTGTTCAATGTCCGTGTACATTCCCCCCGCCACTTCCCCGGCGGGCTCCTTCAAGCCCCCGGTGCGGGGTGGTTCCCCCCAACCACTTGAAGGAGTTGTCATGTCTCATACCCGCTTCCAAGCCACCGTAGACGTTTCCCTGATCGCCGATATTGCCGACCATGCCGCCCTGTATCACTCGGGCGATTTTGATCGCTCGTGCGAAAAAATATTGTCCGTGGGGCTCAAATTTATGTATTTTTCGGATTTCGATTTGTTGGAGGAGGTAGGGCAATTTGCCACGTTTCACCATATGACAAACGGCCAAGCCTTGAGTTATTTGGTTACTTTCGCTTTGAACAACGCACCCTCCCCAGAAGACGAACTAGAAACGGTCGTCCTCGGGGTATTTGACCAAGCCGGTGAACCCGCTGCACCTGAACCCGCCCCCGCTTTTTCGCCGCTCGATCCTTTCCCGATTTAATTCTCTGGGGTAGGGCTATGAGCGAAGCGCACATGATTTTTGATTACTTGGCCTCTTGCGTTTATTACGGCATGGCTGGGTGGCTCACTGGCTACCTAATTGGCAGATTTTTGCATCCGCGCCGCGCCGTAGCCGCTGAGTCCGCCGCCGAGATACCACAGCACGTTGACGGCGAGATCATACTTTCCTGCGAGCATCAAGCCGCCGAGCGTGCCACCCGTGAGCAACAGGAGGCAAATGGCAAGATGAAAGCTACGCTGTCCGGCCTTGCTCTTGAACTCAATCGTCAGCCGGTGCTTTTGCAGATCGGCCTCTATGGCACTCTTTTGTACGCTGGCTTGTTGCTCCGCCAGCGGACCGATAAAGCTGCTGACAAGGGAAGTGAGTCCCGCTATGTCTAGCTGCTCATTGGCCTTGATTACTTCGGGGGTGAATTATGCTGAATTCTGATGCAATTCTTGAGATGTTCCCCGCTGGCCTGTCTCTTGAACAGGTCGCGGCCATTGGCAGAATTAGTGCCTGTCTTGACAACATCGAGGCCGTAGTTGAGCGGTTGAATGAGTTTATTAGGCAGTCCGACCTGCCTATACGACTTGTCTCTACGACGCGCGTGCTGGCCGCCAACGATATTTCCCAAATAGTATTTATGCATGAGAGGGCAGAGTTATCCATCGCGGCATCTTCCCACGCGATTCAGGCGGCTAATTTTGAACGGCTGGCTGTATGACTTCCCGCCCTACTCATACAACCCCGCTGTTCGTGCGACGTGCGCGCAGGCGGGGTTTTTTTATGGCCGCGCTGGTCTGGGGTTCACCATTTGCTTTGGTCGCGTTATACGCAATCGTAGAGCGTTTGAGTGGTCTGGGCTGACTTTCGCGGGTCGGACTTACTCATTCTCGGTACTTACACGAATTTGCTAAAAACCCATGAATACAAACAACAATTTTGAGCAAAAAAAAGGCGGGGTGGCATACCGCTATGAATTAACCAGAACCGCGCAATCCGTGTTGGCCAAAAAAGATTTAATCTGGAAGGAACAACACCGCACGGTGTGGTGCAGTCGGTCGTTGCGCTTTGGCGATTATGGCGAAAGCGGCGGCGGCTTCGTGGGCGTGTTTCGCAACGTGGACGGCAGCGGCGCATCGCTGACGGGACTGAACCGCTGCGGCAACCGCCACACCTGCCCGGTGTGCGCGGCCAAGGTGTCCGAGCTGTGCCGCAAGCAATTGAGCGCGGCCATGATCAGGCAAGTGGAGCAGGGCGGCACGGCCTACCTGATCACTAAGACCTTTCCGCACGAGGCCAGCGACACCCTGGAAGACTTGCTAAAAAAATTCATCAAGGCGCGCACCGCTTTCAAAAATTCTGGTATGTGGAAAAAATTCAAGAAGTCGGCCAACGTGATCGGCGTGGTCACGTCGCTGGAATTCACGGTAAGCGTTGAAAACGGCTGGCACCCACACGTTCACATGCTGGTATTTTGCAAAAAGCAAGCCTTCGGTGAAGGCGCGCCGGCCAATAAATTTGGTGACCTGAACAGCCCGCTGATCGAGGACTTGAGCAAGCTGTGGTGCGGCCTGCTGTTTAAAGCTGGGCTGGGCGACAATTCAAAACTAAACGATATGTTGAAGCACGCCTTCAACGTGCGCGGCGGTGAAAAGGCGGCGGAGTACATCGCCAAGTTTGGCCGCGACGAGAAGTGGGGCGCGTCCAGCGAGTTGGCCAAGTCGCACGCCAAGATAGGCGCGGCGGGCGAAAAGTGGGGCGTACAGCACTTCACCCCGTTCCAGTTGCTGATCTGGGCGGGGCAGGGCGATGGCTGGGCGGTGCATCGTTTCCGTGAATACGCCGCCGCCGTGCAGGGTAAGCAGGCAATCGGCTGGACCCCCGGGCTTAAAAAAGCCTTAAACGTGGCCGATGTGGATGAAGAGCAGTGGGCGCAGACCGACGACACGCCGCCACCCGAGCAAGTGCGAGTGGGCGAAATTACAGCCGAGCAATTTGCCGTAATCATGAGCCGTAAACACCTGCCGCAATTTTTACAATACGTGGCCGACTGCTGCAACGCGCAAGCGCATTTGGATGAGTACGTGGACATGCTCAATGATAGTGTGGGTGCGGTGGCCAGCGGCGCACTGCTGGTCAAGCGAAAAGATGGCCGAGCGGTAGCCTACGCATGAGCGATCAATTGGAAATTATTAAATCGCTGGCGGCCAAGGCGCAGGCCGCGCACGCCTTCGAGCTGAAACCAATTTTAATGGCCTTGGTGGCGGCCATGATCTACTGGATGGAAAAACAGGAGGAAGAAAAAAATGGCAAGAGCTGAATTGATCGGGTTAATGGAATGCCCTGAATGCGGTTTTTCCGATGCGGAGGTGCGGCCAGATAAGTCGGGATCGCCTTATCGGTTCTGCCCGGACTGCACGGCGCAGTATTTCTCACGCGGCGGCGAAAAAGCCAAGGCGTTAATGCTCAAGGTGCGACCAACGGCCAAGCCGCCACTGGTTGAGCCAGCGGCGGTGGATGTTCCGGATGCGTCTTTACCCGAGGGCGCATCCGAAACCCCAAAGCCTGCCCCACCCCAGCCACCCGTTAAAAAGAAAGTCGAGGCACCCTCATGGATGTAGCCTTGCAAAATATTCAAGCCGAAGCGGCGGCGGTGGATGCGGAAATTTCTGCGGCGACCTCACCGGAAACGCCCGCCCCCGCTCAAACCGAAGTTGGCCAAACTTCACCGCCGGCGGTTGATCCGCTGACCGAGGCGCGCGGCATCATCGGCTTCATGGTGGTTGTGGCCACGCAGGTTTATCCGCAACTCAAACCCATCTACACCGAGGCCGTGCAAGATCAACTGGCCGCCGTCACCGCGCCGCTACTAGCACAATATGGCGTGACGCTGGGCGGGTTGATGGGGAAATACGGCAACTGGTTTAACTTCGCCTTGGTCGCCGGGCCCTTGGCTGTGCAAACCTATCAAGCCCTGCAACCCGCCCGGCATTCCGCCCGGCACCCAGCGATAAAACCCGCGCCAAACAGTTTGATGTTTTTTGCGGCATCGCGCTGGCCATGGGTAACTTGACCTTGATCGTGGAAGAATTGAGATTTGTCACCCGCCCCAGTTACGCGCCCGCGCGCTGGGCGCAAGTGTCCATGCAGGGCAGGCATCACGGTCTGAGTGTGATCGGTACCAGCCAGCG
>JANONT010000240.1:0-5000 GCA_031420955.1 Candidatus Nitrotoga sp.
CCAACGAATTACGCGCAACGGGTAATGCCGAGAGTGAAAAAATTCGCGCCGATGCAGATCGTCAACGCGAGGTGACGTTGGCCAATGCGTATCGCGATGCCCAAAGAATTAAGGGTGATGGTGATGCGAAAGCTTCTGCAATATACGCGGCGGCGTTTGGGCGTAACTCTGAGTTTTATTCATTTTATCGCAGCATGGAAGCGTATAAGCAGAGCTTTAAAAATAAAAGCGATGTCATGGTACTTGATCCGAGTTCTACATTTTTTAAGTACCTTAAAGGCTCGAACAGGCAGGCTAAGTAAGCAAGGTTGATATGGGTATCATTAAAAATCAATGCTGACTTATTGGCTGCTAGGGTTAGCACTTATGCTGGTCATTGAGGGGATGATGCCATTTATTTTTCCTGCTATTTGGCGTAAGACCTTGCTCAAAGTTGCACAACTTACTGATGGGCAAATCCGTTTTATCGGCGCGCTGGCTATGCTATCGGGGCTGCTGCTGTTGGTCGGAGTGAAATAATGCCCAATTCAAATTGGCTGCTGCCAGAATACATACAAGACATTTTGCCGGAAGACGCAATTCGCATCGAGCGTATGCGTGCGGAAGTGTTGGAGCTGCTGCGCTTGTCCGGCTATCAGTTGGTTGTGCCTCCGATGTTGGAGTATGTCGAATCGCTGTTGGTCAGCGGCAGCGGCGACATGGATTTACGCACGTTCAAATTAGTTGATCAACTCAGTGGCCGCACCTTGGCACTGCGCGCCGATACCACGCCGCAAGTGGCGCGTATTGATGCTCATCTGTTGAATCGGCAAGGCGTGACGCGGCTGTGTTATGCCGGTAGTGTGCTACACACCCAGCCTGCTGGCTTGATGCGTACCCGCGAGTTGCTGCAAATTGGCGCGGAGTTATACGGGCACAGTGGCCTAGAGAGCGATCTTGAAGTGCAACGCTTAATGTTGCAAGCTCTGTCCTTGCTGGGTATCCAAGGTGTGCATCTTGATCTGGGACACGTTGCTTTGTTCCGCGCTTTGATTAAGCATGCTGGTATCCCCCCCGCGTTAGAAACAGAATTATTCAACGCCTTGCAGGGCAAAGATGTGCCGACTTTAGCGGGTCTGGTGGCAGATCTGCCGACCATTACTAAAGACGCATTGCTGGCTTTACCCAAGTTGTATGGCGGCATCGAAGTCATTGCGCGGGCGCGGAGTGTGTTGCCAAATATTGCCGAGGTGACTGCGGCGTTGAACGAGCTAGAGCAGGCTGCCCTACACTTGCAACCGATGGCGCGCGAGATTGGTATTGATCTAGCGGAGCTACGTGGTTATCACTACCACAGCGGCATGGTGTTCGCGGCCTACCACGCGGGCAGTCACGATGCGATTGCGCTTGGTGGGCGCTATGATGATGTCGGCAAAAGTTTTGGCCGCGCGCGTCCCGCCACCGGGTTCAGCATGGATTTGCGCCAACTGCACAGCATGTTGCCCGCGCCAAAAAAATCGCAGGGCATACTTGCGCCGCATCTGAACAACCCCGCATTGCAGGCGGCTATTACCACGCTACGCAGCGAGGGGCAGGTGGTGGTGGTGGACTTGCTCGGTGATAAAACACTGCGTGCCGAGTTGAGCTGCGACCGCGAATTGATTTTGCGTGGTGATGTTTGGCAAGTAATTAATTTGTAATTTTAGGAAGATAGTAATGTCAAAGAACGTAGTGGTAATCGGCACGCAGTGGGGCGATGAAGGAAAAGGAAAAATCGTCGATTGGCTGACCGACCGCGCGCAAGGCGTGGTGCGCTTTCAAGGCGGACACAATGCCGGACACACCTTGGTCATCAACGGTAAAAAAACCGTGCTGCACCTCATTCCTTCCGGCATTTTGCGTGACCATGTCATGTGCTACATCGGCAACGGCGTGGTGGTATAGCCGCAGGCTTTACTCAAAGAAATGGATAACCTCGCCGCAGCGGGCGTGGATGTGTATGGTCGTCTACGTATCTCGGAAGCCTGCCCGTTGATTTTGCCCTATCACGAAGCCATCGACAAAGCGCGTGAGCTAGCCAAGGGCGCGGCTAAGATTGGCACGACTGGGCGCGGCATTGGCCCCGCTTACGAAGACAAAGTGGCGCGCCGCGCGATACGCTTGCAAGATTTATTTCACCGCGAACGCTTCGCTGCAAAGTTAGGCGAGGTGCTGGATTATCACAACTTCGTTTTGAAAAATTATTTCAAAACAGACACGGTTGATTTTCAAAAAACATTAGACGAGACCTTGGCCTTGGCCGAGCGTATTAAACCGCTGGTGCTAGACGTGCCGCGTGCGTTGTACGAAGCCAATAAAGCCGAACAAAGTTTATTGTTTGAAGGCGCGCAAGGCACGCTGCTAGACATCGACCACGGCACCTATCCTTACGTCACTTCCAGCAATTGCATATCGGGTGCGGCGTGCGCGGGCAGTGGAGTGGGCCCGCAAATGTTGAATTATGTGTTGGGCATTACCAAGGCTTACACCACGCGCGTCGGTTCCGGCCCTTTTCCCACCGAGCTGGAAGATGAAACAGGCAAACACCTCGCAGTAAAAGGCCATGAGTTTGGCTCGACTACCGGACGTGCGCGGCGTTGTGGTTGGTTTGATGCAGCCGCACTCAAACGCTCTATTCAGATTAACGGCGTGTCGGGATTGTGTGTCACCAAATTAGATGTGTTGGATGGCGTGCCGACCTTGCGTTTGTGCGTAGGCTATCGCAGCGAAGGTCAATACAGCGACATTCTGCCAGTCGGCGCAGAGTCATTAGTCGGCTGCGAACCCGTGTATGAAGACATGCCCGGCTGGAGCGAGAGCACTGTGGGCATACAAAATTACACCGAGTTACCAGCGGCGGCGAGAAGCTATTTGGAACGCATCGCCGAGATATGTGAAGTGCCCGTCGATATGGTTTCGACTGGCCCGGATCGCGATCAAACGATAGTGCTCAGACATCCGTTTGCAAATTAATGGCTGTTAATATTTTTGAAAAAATGAAATGGCTGAATACGCAAAAGGCCGAGTACGTAAAAATAGGGTCGCGTATTTTAGTTGTTGAAGTGGTGAGTGCAGTACAGAAGTAAAACTGAAGAATTTAAACCTGGTGCCCAGAAGAGGACTCGAACCTCCACACCTTACGGCACACGGACCTGAACCGTGCGCGTCTACCAATTCCGCCATCTGGGCATTGCCTGATTTAAGGCCGCGTAATTTAATCGTTAAAGGATAGGCTGTCAATGACAAAGAGCAAAAAGAACATGCGCGCGCAAGATCCATTTCTGGAACGCGAACGCGCGCAATACGAACACCCGCTACCCAGCCGCGAATATATTTTGCAATTGCTGGCAGAGCAGGGCGTACCCGTGGAAGAGGAAAATTTATGCAGCTTGTTGCATATTGAAGAGCATGAGACGGAGTTATTTACCCGTCGCCTGCGCGCGATGGAGCGCGATGGGCAGATCATGCGCAATCGCAAACGCGCCATCTGCGTGGTGGATAAACTGGATTTAATTAAAGGAAAAGTGCAGGGTCATCCGGATGGTTTTGGTTTTTTGATCCCCGAAGATGGCAGCGCAGATTTGGTGTTGAGTGCTAAAGAAATGCATAAGGTGCTGCATGGCGATATTGTAATCGCGCGTTCGGCAGGCATGGATAAACGCGGTCGGCGCGAGGCGAGTGTCGTGGAGGTGCTAGAGCATTCGACCACGCGTTTGGTCGGGCGCTTGTACGAAGAGCACGGCATTAAATTTGTGGTCGCTGAAAATCGCCGCATCAGTCAGGACATTCTCGTGGCGCCTGGCGAACATGCCGAGGCGCAAGTTGGACAAGTGGTGATGTTGGAAATGATGCAGCAGCCCAGCAAACACACGCAGCCCATAGGCCGCATCGTGCAGGTGTTGGGCAACTATGCCGACCCCGGTATGGAAATTGAAATCGCCTTACGCAAGCATGATCTGCCTTACGAGTTTCCATCTGACGCTAAGCATCAAGCTGAAAAATTCTCAACGAAGGTCATGCCCGAAGATTATGCAGACCGTGAAGATGTACGCCAATTACCATTGGTGACGATAGATGGCGAGACAGCGCGCGATTTTGACGATGCCGTTTATTGCGAGCCGAATGGATCGGGCTTCCGCTTAGTGGTGGCGATTGCCGATGTGAGCCACTATGTCAAACCCGGTGACGCGCTGGATAAAGAAGCTTATAACCGGGGCAACTCGGTGTATTTTCCGCGTCGCGTCATCCCCATGTTGCCAGAAGAATTATCCAACGGGCTGTGCTCCATCAACCCGCATTTGGAGCGGCTGTGCATGGTGTGTGATATGCAAATCAGCGCGCACGGTGACATCGAAAAATATCGCTTTTATCCCTCGGTTATGTTCTCTCATGCGCGTTTAACTTACAACCAAGTAGCCGATATGTTGGCGCATCCGCAGGGTGAAATCGCGCAACAATTTGCCGGCGTGTTGCCGCATATTAATCATCTGTACGCGCTGTTCAAAACGCTGCTTAAAGCACGCGAAAAACGCGGCGCGATTGATTTTGAAACGCTAGAAACGCAAATGATTTTTACCGAGCAGGGAAAAATTGATCGTATCATTCCCGTTGTGCGTAACGATGCCCACAAGCTCATCGAAGAATGTATGTTGGCGGCTAACGTCTGTACCGCTAGTTTTTTGAACGAAAATAAACACACCGTTTTATATCGCGTGCATGAAGGCCCCACCCCCGAAAAACTCGAAGCCGTGCGTGAATTTTTCAAAGAATTTGGTTTGGAATTAGGCGGGGGCGATAAGCCTGAGGCCGGAGATTATTCCAAGTTGCTGAAAAAAATAAAGGGTCGCCCCGACACCGCGTTATTGCAAACCGTGATGCTGCGCTCGCTGCGCCAAGCGCAATACGCGCCAGAAAATCTCGGTCATTTTGGTTTGGGTTATGAGGCGTACACGCATTTCACTTCGCCCATACGCCGCTATCCT
>JANONT010000241.1:0-3255 GCA_031420955.1 Candidatus Nitrotoga sp.
AGCCGTGCCCCAGCCGCTGCCCGCCCCCGTGCCCGCCACAAAACGGTTGGCCCAGATGTTGTAAACGGTGCCGTCAGATTGTGCCCACACGGCCAGTGCGTTGCCGTTGGCATCAAAGGCGATTTGTGGGTCGATGGCATGATGCCCTGGCGTATTGTCAGTCTCGATCACTGCGGCCGCGCCCCAGCCGCTGCCCGCCCCCGTGCCCGCCACAAAACGGTTGGCCCAGATGTTGTAAACGCTGTCGTCAAGTTGATACCATACGGCCAGCGCGTTGCCGTTGGCATCGACGGCAATTTGTGGGGTGAAGGCATCATGCCCTGCCACATTGTCAGTCTCGATCAATGCTGCCGCGCTAAAAGCCTTGGCACTGAATGCTTTGGGCGCAGGCGCGACAGGGGCGACAGGGTTGGCAGAGTCCCCGCCACAAGCAACCAGCAACAGGCTCATGAATAATGCAAAAAACCACTTGGCTGGAGCCATTTTGCCCAGTGCAATTTTGCCCAGTGCAATTTTTTTGTTCGGTGTAATTGGGAAAGGCGTGCGGGGTGCGGCAAGTAAATCAGGCTGCGCGGTGACGCGCTGATAGCCGTTTTGCGGGGGGGGGGTGAATGCTCATTTTTAAGTTCCTTAATATATTAAAATAAAGGCTGCGGTTGAATGAAGACTACGGGGGTTAAAATTTTCATTTTGCCCTTATTGTTTTGCTCGGCGCATCGTAAAACAAAATCGAATGATCGAGCCGACACATTGTACATGATCACACTTCAACGTCCAGCCCATGTAATCAACGCCCAACCCATGTAAAAATCGAAGCGCATCCCGCCCGTGATGAATGATTGGTCCGGCACGCAAACGATATAATTTTCGTCATTCCGGGCTTGACCCGGAATCCAGTCATTATATAAAAGGCATTTTTTGTTTAACCCCAGCGTGTGGTGTTGAGGGTTATGCCGCTTTGTGTCAATTCGACACGCAGGTTGCTGCGTAGTGGAGTGCCTGCCTTTGGTACAACCACGGCGTACTCCTTGCGGGTGCACTGGATTCCCGCCTGCGCGGGGATGACGACTTAATCAGCGTTTCGTTGAATGAGTGCGTTACCTTTGTTTTTAATTGAGCGTGATGCTTGGAGTGGTGATGCTTGGGGCAGATCGGCGGCGGGCTTGTTGTGGCTGGCGGGGGTGTAGTTTAGAATGCCGCTGTCCATAAGGTTGTTGAGGTTCGCATAGTGTCACCTGAAGCGTTGGTAGAAATTCGCGATGTCAATTTCGCATACGGTAAACGCCCCATTCTCAAGGGCATGAATTTGACCTTTCCGAAGAATAAAGTGATCGCGGTGATGGGGGGCAGCGGCTGTGGCAAAACCACTTTGCTACGTTTAATTGGCGGCTCTATTAAACCCACCAGCGGCCATGTGAAGGTTAATGGGCAGATTATTCATGAGCTTGACCGTGCGGGTTTGTACGCTATGCGGCGCAAGATGGGGATGCTGTTTCAGTTTGGCGCGCTGTTTACCGATATGTCGGTGTACGACAATGTGGCGTTTCAAATGCGCGAACATACCAACTTGCCGGAAGAAATGATTCGCGATCTGGTGATGATGAAGTTGCACGCCGTGGGGTTGCGCGGCACGCATGATTTGATGCCCGCCGAGTTGTCCGGCGGCATGGCGCGCCGCGTGGCGTTGGCGCGCACCGTGGCGTTAGACCCGATGTTGATTATGTACGACGAACCGTTTGCCGGGCTGGACCCTATTTCATTAACCGTGGTGGGTAATTTGATCCGTCGTTTGAATGATGCCTTGGGCGCGACTTCGATAGTGGTGACGCATGACGTGCAGGAGTCGTTGAAAATTGTGGATTATCTTTATTTTGTGGCGGAGGGGGTCATCATCGCTGAAGGCACACCGGAGGAAATCCGAGCTTCGACCAAACCTTTTGTGCAGCAATTTGTAAATGGCGAAATGGATGGACCCGTGCCATTCCATTTTCCGGGTGGGGACTATAAAAAAGATTTGAATTTATAGATGAGCTTGCAGATAAAAAAACAGCCAGGATCAAAATGATCGCAGCGATAACAGAAAATTTGACCGGCATTGGCCGTCGCGTAGTCAGTGCGGTGTGGCGCATCGGCCATGGCACGCGTTTTTTGGGGCTGATTTTATTTCATTCCGGCACCAGCTTTCGCCGTTTTCGGCTCACCGTCAAAGAATTATTTTTCAGTGGGGTGATGTCGCTTATTATTATTCTCGTAGCGGGGATGTTTGTCGGCATGGTGTTGGGTTTGCAAGGTTACGAGACGCTCAAGCGTTATGGTTCAGAATCTGCACTGGGTTCGCTGGTCGCATTGAGTTTGGTGCGTGAGTTGGGGCCGGTGTTGGCGGCACTCCTGTTCGCCAGCCGTGCGGGTTCGGCCATGACGGCTGAAATTGGTTTGATGAAAGCCACTGAGCAAATTTCCGCAATGGAAATGATGGCCATTAACCCGATTGCGCGCGTGGTTGCACCGCGTTTTTGGGCGGGCGTGTTGGCCGTGCCGTTGCTGGCGGCAATGTTTTCGGTGATGGGTGTGTTTGGCGGCTACATCGTGGGCGTGGTGCTCATCGGCGTGGACGAAGGCTCATTTTGGTCGCAGATGCAATCTACGGTAGATTTTCGCTATGACATATTAAATGGCGTAATTAAAAGCTGTGTGTTTGGCGTGGTCGTCACTGCCATTGCCTTATTTGAAGGTTACGACGCGCCACCGACCGCCGAAGGTGTGTCCGGTGCGACCACGCGCACGGTGGTGGAATCGTCGCTGGCGATATTAATTCTAGATTTTATTTTGACTGCGTTGATGATTCAGGAGGGCTAGCATGGAACGCACGACACTGGATTTATGGGTGGGAATATTTGTAGTGGCGGGCTTGGGCGCGCTCATCGTATTGGCGCTGAAAGTGGGCAATTTAGGTACGTACAATGTGTCCGAAACTTACCAATTGCAGGCGTACTTTTCTAACATTGGCGGGCTGAAAGCCAAGGCCGCGATCAAAAGTTCTGGCGTGTTGGTCGGGCGTGTCACCGACATTACGTTAGATACCGAACGCTTTGAGGCCAAGGTGACCATGAGCATAGACAAACGCTACCAGTTTCCCAAAGATACTTTTGCCAATATTTTGACTTCGGGTTTGCTTGGTGAACAGTACATCGGCTTAATGCCGGGCGGCGATGAAGAGGTCTTTAAGAGCGGCGATGTGGTTAAAAAAACGCAATC
>JANONT010000242.1:0-4648 GCA_031420955.1 Candidatus Nitrotoga sp.
TCGTGCGATGCATCCAGCGAGGCGGGCAGGCGAGTGTTGCCAAAAGTAGTTAACGTATCTGCCGCAATCGCAACCCGGCCATTTTTTCGTACAACGACTATAGTTGTCATATCATCTCCCCGTTCTGCGTAAATTCTACCACCCAATGTACAGCACGCCCCTTCCCTATGCCGTGAATGCCGCAATCCGTTATTTTACCGCACTGCGCGATCTGCCTTGGGCGATCTGGCTAGATAGTGGCGGGCGCGGGCGCTACGATATTTTATGCGCGCAACCAGTGACAACCTTGGTGACACATGGCCTGATCACAACACTGGTTACTTCTCGCAGCACACACACATCAAACGCAGATCCCTTCGATTTGCTGCGTCAGCAAATGGGTGAGGCTACGACTGTCATGCCGGGCATACCTTTCGCGGGTGGCGCGCTCGGATATTGGGGCTATGATTTAGCGCGGCGCAACATTTCGCTGGCAACACAAGCGTTGGATGCCGAACAGTTACCCGACATGGCGATAGGTATTTATGACTGGGCGGTGGTGCTCGATCATCAGCAGCAAACCGCGCAGCTTCTGTCACAGCATCGTAACCCGGCTACCGCACAACAGTTGCCGCACATTTTAGAACGCTTGCTGCATCACGCATCACAGCCAAAATTGATTCAACCAGACTTCAAAATTCATGGTCGCATATATTCAAATTTCAGCCGCGCCGCCTACGAAAATGCATTTAATATTGCCCAGCAATATTTGCATGATGGCGACTGTTATCAAGTAAATTTAGCGCAGCGTTACGAGGCCACAGCGTCGGGGGACGCGCTCCCCGCTTATCTTGAGTTACGGCAAATGAGTCCCGCGCCGTATAGTGCATTTATGAATTTGCCGCGGGCACAAATTTTGTGTACCTCGCCGGAATGTTTTTTGAAAGTGAATGCGGGAGTAGTAGAAACCAAACCCATCAAAGGCACACGACCGCGCGCCAGCAATCCGCAGCAAGATGCCCTTATGGCAAAGGAGCTGCAACAGAGCGAAAAAGATCGCGCCGAAAATTTAATGATCGTGGATTTGTTGCGGAATGATCTGGGTAAAAGTTGCTTGCCGGGATCGGTGCAAGTGCCCAAATTATTCGTTGTGGAAAGCTACGCGCAGGTGCATCATTTAGTCAGTACCGTCACCGGAAAACTTGCGCCCGGTCAGGATGCGATTTCCTTGCTCAAAAATTGTTTCCCTGGCGGTTCGATTACAGGCGCGCCTAAGCAGCGCGCCATGCAAATTATCGAACAGATTGAGCCACATAGGCGCGGCATCTATTGCGGGGCAATCGGCTACATAGGTTACGACGGCAATATGGACAGTAACATTGTGATCCGCACCCTAGTCTACGCGCAGGGCAAAATAAGATATTGGGCGGGTGGGGGAATTGTGGCGGATTCAGAAGCGGCCAGCGAATATCAAGAAACCTTGGATAAGGGCGCGGCGATGTTGCGGGTATTGCAAAAATTTGGCGCAATGCAATAAATCAGGTTGGCACATTCTTCTCCCGTGTAATGCGAACTACCTCAGGAATACTGCGTAAATTGCGAATAACCTTGGCTAGATGCTGGCGATTGCCCACTTGCAAAGTGAAATGCAGGGTGGTGTAGTCAACATCTTTTGTAAAATGTACATTTTCAATATTCGATTCTGCTTCCGCAATGGCGGCTGCAGCTTTGGCTAGCACCCCGCGCTGATTAATTACAACCAGCTTAATGCTCACCTCAAATGCTTTGTTGAGGTGTTTGTCCCACGCCACGTCCAGCCATTCATCGGTGCCGCTGCGGCCCTTGTTTAAGGTTGGACAATCATGTGTATGCACAATCAAGCCATGTCCTTTTTTGATGATGCCGATAATCGGATCGCCAGGAATGGGGCGGCAGCACTTGGCAAATTGAACGGCCAAACCTTCCGTGCCAATGATAGTGACTGTGCCGTGCGGGGGCGGATGCTCGGTTGCGTTAGGGTCGTTTACGCGGGTCAGTTGCCGCGCCACCACCATGTTCAGGCGGCGACCTAGCGCGATGTCCGCTAATACTTCTTTACGTGACTTTACACCCGTGTCTTTTAAAAATTTATTCCAATAGCTGTCGCTAATGCCTTGTGGCTTAAAGCCCAGCGAAATAATCGCCTGATTCAGTAGCCGCTCACCGAGCGCGATAGATTCATCCAAATGCAAAGTTTTCAGGGCGTGTCGAATATTATTGCGCGCCTTATTGGTGACCACATAGCTGAGCCAAGCTGGGTTGGGATGCGCGTGCGGTGCGGTAACAATTTCCACGCGATCTCCATTTCGCAACTCAATACGAAGCGGAACCAATTCCGAATTCACCTTAACCGCCACGCAACGATTACCGATGTCGGTGTGTACGCTGTAAGCAAAATCAACCGCGGTTGAGCCGCGTGGCAAGGACAAAATTTTACCGGTGTGGGTAAACACATAAACCTCGTCCGGGAAAAGATCAACTTTGAGATGTTCTAAAAACTCGACCGAATCAGTGCTCTGACTTAAGCTCTCAAGCAAGCTTTGCAACCATTGATGCGTTTGCTTGTGCAGCTCGTTGAACGGAGACTGTGGCGATTTATACAGCCAGTGCGAAGCCACGCCCGCTTCGGCTACTTTGTGCATTTCATTGGTGCGAATTTGCACCTCTATCGGCATGCCGTAAGGGCCGAATAAGGTGGTGTGCAAAGATTGGTAAGCGTTTGTTTTAGGGATTGCGATGTAATCCTTAAACTTGCCGGGGATGGGCTTGTACAGCGAATGCAGTAAGCCTAAGGCCAAGTAGCAAGTAGGCGCATGATCCACCAAAACGCGAAAGCCGTAAATGTCTTGCACCTCAGAAAATGGCAAAGCCTTAGCCTGCATTTTTTGATATATGCCATACAAGTGTTTTTCCCGGCCTTGGATTTGAGCGGTGATCTGATTCTCGGCCAGCTTGTGCCGTATAGCCTCTTGGATTGTGCCGACAATCTCGCGACGGTTACCACGCGCAGCTTTCAGTGCTTTGTATAAAACATTGTAGCGATTGGGGTGTAAATGCTTAAACCCCAAGTCCTCTAATTCTTGATAGAGGGCATGCAGGCCAAGGCGGTTAGCGATGGGTGCGTAAATTTCTAATGTCTCACGCGCAATGCGTTCACATTTCTCGCGTGACATTGATTCTAAAGTCCGCATGTTGTGCAAACGATCTGCCAGCTTAATTAAAATCACGCGCACATCCCGCGCCATAGCCAACAGCATTTTGCGGAAATTTTCCGCCTGTGCATCTTCGGTCGTTTGAAACTCCATTTTGGCCAGCTTGCTCAAACCATCGACCAAAGTTGCCACAGGCTTGCCAAACTTCTCCGCGATTTCTGCACTGCTGATGCTCGTGTCTTCCACTACATCATGCAGCAGCGCGGCCATAATAGCCTGTGCGTCTAAATGCAGCGGCGTGAGTATGCGAGCGACAGCAATGGGATGAGAGATATAAGGGTCTCCCGATTTGCGGAGCTGACCCAGGTGAGCGGCGGCACTAAACTCCAGTGCCTGCTTGATATGGGCTACATCGTGGGGCGGGAGGTAAGTGGCAACTTCCTGTAAAAGTGTTTTAGCATCGGGCATTGGATGAAAATATAACTAAAATCTTACAAGCAAACTTCACAACTGAACAACCATTATCTGAAATGCTATGGAGATACTGATTAAATCCATTTGCATTGATCTTGTCTAAATGGTGACAACGTAAATTAAAGGCTTCGACAGGCTCAGCTTGAACGGGTCAATTAAATCAGCGATTTCTTATACCAGTCCGCGATTCAAAATTTCCAGCCCAACCTTGCCTTCGCTGATTTCGCGCAGGGCAATAACAGTCGGCTTATCTTTATTTTCCTCAACCAAATAACTCGCGCCATTGGTAAGCTGGCGGGCGCGGTAAGCTGCCACTAAGGTCAGTTCAAAGCGGTTAGGAATACGGGCCAAACAATCATCAATCGTAATACGAGCCATGCGATCACCTCTTTATTGTTGCAACTGGTTAATTAAATTTTGATGCCTGATCATTTGTAGATTTCGCTTGAGAGAAGCCGCGATCACAATCGCCCGGAGCTGTTGCAGCGCGGCATCCAACACGTCGTTAATAATAACATAATCAAACTCTACTACATGCGCGATGTCGGCCTGCGCCGCTTGCAGTCGCTTGGCTATAACCTCGGCACTGTCTTGCCCTCTACCCTGCAAACGTGTTGCCAGTGCCTGCACAGAAGGGGGCAAAATGAATATGCCGATGCTATCGGGAAATTTTTGCCGCACTTGTTGCGCGCCCTGCCAATCTATCTCCAGCAAAATATCGTTGCCGTTGGCGGTTTCTGACGCTATCCACGATTGCGAAGTGCCATACAAATTGCCGTACACCTCCGCGCTCTCCAAAAAATCGCCGTGTTGCGCCATCGCCAAAAAAGTTTCGCGGCTCACAAAATGATAATCCTCGCCCTCTACCTCGGCTGGGCGGGGCGCGCGCGAGGTATATGATACCGACACTTTGATCGGTTGCTTGCTGTCCAGCAAAGCCTTAACCAAACTAGTTTTGCCTGCCCCAGAGGGCGCGCTGACGATAAAAAGATTGCCTGACATGA
>JANONT010000243.1:0-1943 GCA_031420955.1 Candidatus Nitrotoga sp.
GGTTGTCGAGCGGCTCGCGAGGGATTTACAGCGGGAATTTCCCGGGCTGGGCGGGTTTTCACCGCTGAACGTGTGGCGCATGCGGGCTTTTTACGCAACCTATGCCGATGACACCCGGATTCTGTCACCGCCTGCGACAGAATTGAAAAGCAAGCGTGCGCGCACTGGCTTGAAGCCTCTTTCGGCACCACCTGCGCCATTTGCCTTGCTGCCTTGGGGGACACAATCTTCTGCTGCTGCACAAGCTGACGGACCGGGCTGCACGTCTCTTGTATGCCGCCAAGGCAGTGGAGCATGGCTGGTCGCGTAATGTGCTGGCGCTCCAGATCGAAGGGGGCTTGCACAAGCGGCGGGGCCGGGCCGTCACCAATTTCAAGACGACGCTGCCGCCAACGCAATTAGCGCAGTCCAAGATTTGTCGTTCATGGCATCCCCTCGATGGAAGCGTTAGGCATCAGCTCGCGTTATAGTCGGCAAGGCCGCGATCATTGCTGCACCCGCGCGATGAAGGTTAACGATTGCACTGTGCAAAGCAGCAAAGGTCAGTGCGTGCCCTGCCAATTCAAGTTGTGTACCAGCTTTGTCGACCAACAGCAAATGTGGTTCACCATCGGCAAGTTCACCCTTAACAATATCTCCATCAATGTGTTCGATCGCATCGCGAATGTCAGTGACGTGCTTATCAGACGCAAGAGCAAGGTTGCGCGTCAGCCGTTCGACCGAGGGAATCTCGCGTTCATTCTTTATGCGATCAAAGAGCCTAAATGCACGCTTCGTTGTCGTAACGCACGTTTCATAGCGCCCGAGACCGTCAATGAGGAGTTTCGTGTCATTTGACGACGATGCATAGGCTATGAGCAGTTCTCGGCCTGCGAGGTATTCGCGTGCCGCCTTGTCCACAACAAGCAAGAAGGCGGTAAAGAGGCGAGACGCTTTGGGACTAGGTGGATGCTGCTTACCGTGGAAAATGAGCGCAGCCTCAACGTGAAAGCGCAGGCTGGAGTTCGCCTCCAAAAGCTCGGGTGCATCAAAGTGCGTGATGTACGGCATGTGGTTTCTGATGCCTAACTAAAAGTAGCCCCCAATAAAACGCTTAAAATATCAGCGGGGCTGGTTGCTAATGCGTTATTTAAAATAATAAATTGATTAACATCAATAGGAAGCGTATTTTTAGCGCACCTATTTGAAAAGTATTGCCAATCGGGACACACCAACTATGACTATTTCCTCTGTTGCTCCTCATCCGCCCAAGCTGCTCGACCAAGTTGCGGCGCGTATACGCACCAAGCACTACAGCATTCGCACCGAGGAAACTTACGTGGATTGGATTAAATGCTTTGTTTTGTTTCAAGACAAGCGTCATCCAACGCCAAGCAGCACAAGCACTTTTCCTGCGCGAATCACTAGCCATTGCTGCCAAACATCATTCTCCGTGCGACGAATTTTTTCGCATTTGGCAAGTTATCTAGTACCGAAAATGCGGCAGCGCGTCCTCCATTTAGCAAAAGCAAATCGTTGGAAAATAAGCGCACGAGGCCATCGGTAAACCGTATGCCTGCATCGCGGTCTAGTTTGCGGAATTGTTGAAATTTAGCGAGCATGGTCGCCGAGCCTAAAGTTGTTGCGTTCAAATTATCTACGCCACGATTATCTCTATCTAAGTTATCTAGTATTGAATTTTCTGCGCCTGAATTTTCATCCGCGCTGCGCTGTATTGCCTGCGCTAATTCCCACACGTCGCGTAGCCCCAAATTAAATCCCTGCCCAGCTACTGGGTGTAGCGTTTGTGCGGCATTACCCAGCAATACGGTATGCGGCACTTTGCATTCTGGCGCGCGTTTGAGGCGTAATGGAAAATGGCTGCGCGATCCCACGCTTAAAAATTCACCCACGCGATCTCCAAAGTGCTGGTGCAATTGCGCCAGAAATATTGCGTTGTCCCA
>JANONT010000244.1:0-3343 GCA_031420955.1 Candidatus Nitrotoga sp.
GATTATGCCGATTTGTATTTTCAGTACACGCGCGCCGAGAGTTGGTCGCTGGAAGAAGGTATGGTCAAATCGGGTAGCTTTGGCATTGACCAAGGGGTGGGCGTACGTGCGGTCAGCGGTGAAAAAACCGCCTTTGCGTATTCGGATGATATTAGTCTCGCCGCGTTAGAAAGCGCGGCGCAAGCCACTCGTGCGATTGCGCGGCAGGGCGGTACGCAGAGTGCGCCGATGTTGCGGGGACGCTTAAAAACAGATGCGGATAAAAATTTATATTTGTCGCACGACCCCATTGCCAGCTTAAAAGATACCGAGAAAGTTAAATTGCTGGAGCGATTGGAAAAATACGCTAGAGCGCTAGACCCGCGCGTCACGCAAGTCATGGCGGGGCTGGCAGGGGAATACGATGTGGTGCTGGTGGCGCGCAGCGATGGTTTGCTCCGCGCCGATATTCGTCCCTTGGTGCGGCTGTCGGTGCAGGTGATTATTGAGAGTAATGGTCGGCGCGAGCAAGGTTCATCTGGCGGCGGCGGGCGTTTTGATTATGCGTATTTCACCGATGAGGTGTTGCAAGATTACGCGGCAAAAGCCGTGCATCAGGCGGCGGTTAATCTGGATGCCGCCGCAGCACCTGCCGGCAATATGACCGTGGTGCTGGGGTCGGGCTGGCCGGGTATTTTATTGCACGAGGCGGTGGGGCATGGGTTGGAAGGCGATTTTAATCGTAAGGGTAGCTCGGTTTTTTCCGGGCGCATCGGCGAACGTGTGGCGGCTAAAGGCGTGACGGTAATAGATGACGGCACCATCGCGGATCGACGCGGTTCGCTGAATATGGATGATGAAGGCAATCCCACGCAGCGCAATGTGCTGATCGAAGATGGTATTTTGATAGGCTATCTACAGGATACTTTAAATGCTCGACTGATGGGTGTGCCCATCACCGGCAATGCGCGGCGTGAATCGTATGCACATATACCCATGCCGCGCATGACGAATACCACGATGATGAATGGCACACGCGATCCGCAGGAAATTATTGCGTCGGTCAAACGTGGTTTGTATGCAGTGAATTTTGGTGGCGGGCAGGTCGACATCACCAGCGGTAAATTTGTTTTTTCTACTGCTGAGGCGTACATGATTGAGGACGGAAAAATCACCTACCCGGTGAAAGGCGCAACGCTTATCGGCAATGGCCCGGAAGCACTGACCCGTGTTTCTATGATCGGCAACGACACCGCGCTCGACCCCGGCGTGGGCGTGTGCGGCAAAGAAGGGCAGAGTGTGCCAGTGGGGGTGGGGCAGCCGACGGTGAGGATAGATGGGCTGACTGTGGGAGGCACGGCCTAATCTTGCGTGTCATTAAGCCGCTGAAGGGCAGAGCGCAGCGTCAAATTTTGGCAGCGTTGAATCTCTGCTCGGAATGCGGGGCCGCGAAGCGGCAGACATTGAGTCAACTCCGTTTCCTCGCCAAGATTCGCCTTGCGTTGCATCCCTTGAGCGGTTTCTGACACAGCAAGATCAGTGGCTTATTTTAGTGCAAGCCCCATTGATTTATTCAATCGCTAATGTATTGTAATAACAGGTTTCAAACCTGCCCAGCAGTCCGATGAAAAAATAATGCAGTCTTGCCTCAATGTTCCGTAGTTTTCTACAACTATATTAAGGAGCCCATCATGACCCGCGACTATCCTCCCTTAGCAGCAACCACTTTGCAGCCAGATGTTACCTACTTGCGCCCCATGCAAATGCTGCCGCAGTCGGTGAAATTTGAAGACCCCGCGTTGGACGTAATGACCGATTTGAAAAAAGTGGCGGCAGCCACCATTGATGCCAACGTCACCATGGAAACCGCCAATGCTGTGATGATTAAGCGCGGCATCCGGCTGTTACTGGTGGTGGAGCGCGAGGTGGTCACTGGCATCATTACCGCGACCGATGTGCTGGGCGAAAAACCGCTCAAGTTGATTCAAGAACGCGGTATTACGCACAGTGAAATTATGGTCAGCGATATTATGACCCCGCGCGAGCGGCTAGAGGTGCTGCACATCAACGATGTGCTGGCGGCCAAGGTCGGGCATATCGTGAGTACACTGAAAAAAGCGGGCAGGCAACACGCGGCAGTGGTCGAAGTCGATGCGTCCGGCAAACAAATTTTGCGTGGATTATTTTCGGTTACACAAATTGCGCGCCAGCTCGGCATACAAATTCGCACCACCGAAGTCGCCCGCACTTTTGCCGAGATTGAGGCGATATTGAATCATTAAAAAACCTCGCTTGAAGTGTGCGTTCCACCCTTGAAAAACACCCACGCATACCCATATTTTTGATGCGATGTGACTGTCGCAGTTTTGACGTTCCACCGCAACGAGCGATTTATTTTAACAACTTAAAATAATGGAGGAATATCATGATGAACCTTACGCGTTATCACCCATTCGGTGAAATTGACAATTTATTCAAAGGCTTTCTCGTGCGCCCAATGGGGCTTGAAACCGATGATGAATTGCATATAAAAATGGAAGTCGTTGAAAATGAAAAAGATTACGTCATTCACGCCGAAATTCCAGGTGTAAAAAAAGAAGACATCAATCTCGACGTAAGCGGCAACAAAATCTCGATTAGCGCTGAAGTTAAGCGCGAAAAAGAAGAGAAAAATGGCGAGAGAGTGTTGCGTGCCGAGCGGTATTTCGGACGGGTATCACGTACTTTTACACTGGCGCACGACATCGATGAAGCGGGCGTACAGGCTAAATATACAGATGGCGTGTTGCAATTAACGCTACCCAAAAAAACGATGGCCGTCACTAAAAAAATCGCCATTCAGTAATTGCGCCATCCAATAATTGCATCGAGCGCGGTTATAAATTGCGCCAGTGATGATCGGTCAAACCTAAAGAGCCTCTGCGGAGGCTCTTTTTTTATGGTTGCAGGGAAGAAGATAATCGACAATCAATTCCACGTAGGGCGCAATGTCTATTGCGCCGAATGAATTCTCTTTGAACACTTCCAATAAGATTCATGGCTACGCTTGCGGCGCAATGCCCGTTGGTTATTGCGCCCTACGTGCTGAATGAAATGAAGCCCAACATGACCAGCGTGGCGAATGTAAATAGGTGATGGTGCGATAGAGAAAAATGTTGGGCTTCGCAAGCTCAGCACCAACCTACCAGCCCAAATTACCGCGTTTACCGCGTTGTTGTAGTGAAATAAAGACATTGAAGTAGGATGCTGCCGACGCAGGAGGCGCATCGTTCGAGTTTCTTCAGAACAAACTCCGTCGTATCAATCGCTCTCTATAAATAAATGAATTGCAAATATTTTACGCGAACGATGCGCCTCAAAAAAC
>JANONT010000245.1:0-15582 GCA_031420955.1 Candidatus Nitrotoga sp.
CATTAAGCCGATCAACATCGCCACCACGGGCAAATACAGTGCCGCCAGCACGATGCCATGCGCTTTTGGAAATGCCACTAATAATATGCCGATGCCCAGCACCAACCAGGTTTCATTGGCATCCCAAAACGGGCCGATTGAGGCCACCATCAATTCTTGCTCGTGTGCATCGGCTATCGGCATGAGCATCCCCACGCCCAGATCATAACCATCCAGCACCACATACAGCAGGATCGCCATACCCATCAGCGTGCTGAAAATAAAAATAAGTTGATCCTGGCTCATTGCATTTTCTCCTGCGCTGCTGCAACGGTTATGCCCTTACCTGCCATATGGGTTATCACCACCATGTAGGCGATTAACATACCAGAGTAGGTGATGATATATGCAGTCAAACTCGCGCCCATCGAGGCTTCTGACACCTTACCAACCGCATCGGCAGTGCGTAATATGCCAGTGACTAACCACGGTTGACGACCAATCTCGGTGACCATCCAACCGCTGAGTGTAGCCACCCAGCCAGAGAAAGTGCAGCCTGCAAAAACCCATAACAACCAGCGCGGTGGAAATTTTTTGCGCGCGACCCACACGCCTACCCATGCCACTAACAACATCAACATCCCCACCCCAACCATCAACCGAAACGCAAAAAATACTGGGGCGACGGGCGGCGTATTTCCCTTAAATGCATCTAGCCCTTGCAGCTCGCCATCTACATCATGGGTCAGTATCCAGCTAGCTAATTTAGGTACTTCAATGGCGTAATCGTTGGTTTGGGTTTGCGCGTTGGGAATAGCGAACAGCACCAGCGGCACGCCCTTACCAGTGTGCCAGATGGCTTCCATCGCAGCGATTTTTGCAGGCTGATGTTTGAGCGTATTAAGCCCGTGTAAATCGCCGATAAAAATCTGGATGGGCGTTAAAATCGCGGCCACTGAAATGCCGATACGCAAGGTACGAAAAGCCGAGTCATCGCTTGAGACTTTGAGCAGCCGCCAGGCGGACAGCCCTGCCACCACAAACGATGCGGTCAGCCCCGAGGCAATCATCATGTGTGTGAACCGATATGGGAACGAAGGATTGAAAATCACCTGCCACCAATCACCCGCAATAATTTGTCCGTCGACAATAATGTGTCCTGCCGGAGTGTGCATCCAAGAATTTAGTGCCAATATCCAAAATGCCGACAGCGTGGTGCCGATCGCGACGATGATGTTGGCGGTGATGTGTAATCTGGTGGAGACGCGATTCATACCAAATAACATCACGCCCAGAAAGGTCGCCTCCAGAAAAAAAGCGGTCAGCACTTCGTATGCCAGCAAGGGACCGGCGATGTTGCCGACCTTGAGCATATAGCCCGGCCAGTTGGTACCAAATTGAAACGACATGGTGATACCCGACACCACACCCATGGCAAATGTTAACGCAAAGATTTTCAGCCACAGCTTGTAAGTGTCCAGCCAAGCCGCATCGCCCGTGCGTGCGTATTGCACGCGAAAGAAAAGCAGAAACCACGTTAGCGCAATGGTCAGTGTTGGAAATAAAATGTGGAACGCGATATTAATCCCAAATTGGATACGGGCGAGCAAGAGGAGATCTGGGTTATCCATTTGAATTAGGCTATAAAGCGGGAAACTTGAACACCAAGCAGGGTAAAGAAATTATCACCGCATCAAGCGATAATAACAATCAAGAAAACGGGGCTTTTTAGGCTCAAATTATTTGCCCCTCTGGCTCACTCGAATAATCCACAGGTGTCGGAGGAAGCTGCCGATGCAGAAGGCACTGTCCCGTTAACCTGCTCGCAACAAGCACCGCGAGGAACCGTTTTTATTCCCTCCTCAATAATAATGAAGAGGGGTCGCCCGCAGGGCGGGGCTGGTTAGTTACCCTTACACCCTCAACCCTTATCACGCACCTCTGCCGTTACCCCGCCACGGGCAAAGGTTATATCCAGCCGCGCACCGAGTGCAATTTTTTCGCTATCCGATACAACGTTGCCACGCGCATCGCGCACCACGCTGTAACCCCGCGCCAATACTTGTTGCGGATTAAGGTGCTGTAAATTTAGGTGCAAATGGTTGAGTTTTTTATCGCGACTTTGTAACGTGCTGTGCAGAGCGGCGGGCAAATGCTGCGCCAATTTTTCTAGTTGCGCGCCATACCATTTCACATTCGGTGCATTTGCTTGCCAGCGTTGCAACGCGATTTGAAACTGCCATTGCTGGCGTTGCATGGTATGCGTAAGATACGTTTTCATCTGCAACTGCAAGGTGTGTAAATGCTGCACTTGCTGCTGCGTGCGCTGCGCCGGATGCACTAAACGTCGCTGCAAATAATCCAATCGTTGCATTAAATTTTCTGCGTGACGCTGCTGACCGCGCAGCAAATATACATCGAGTTGTTGCAATCGTTGTAACAATTGTTGCCGCTCTGGGGTGGCAGCTTGTGCTGCGGCCGTCGGCGTGGCAGCACGATAATCTGCAACAAAATCGGCAATGGTAAAATCGGTCTCATGCCCCACGCCACTCACGATGGGGATGTGGCTGGCAGCAATGGCACGCGCCACACCTTCTTCATTAAACGACCATAAATCCTCAATACTGCCACCGCCGCGACATAACAACAGCACCTCACATTCCGCACGTTGATTAGCGAGTTGTATCGCCTGCATAATTTTTTGCGCTGAGCCCACACCTTGTATGGCAGTGGGATACAGCACGATGGGTACGCTCGGCATACGCTTTTTTAACGTAGCCAACACATCGCGCAAAGCCGCTGCCTGCGGTGACGTAATCACCCCAATTTTATTCGGCAAAAATGGCAGGGGGCGTTTGCATTTTGCATCAAATAAACCTTCAGCTTCTAACTTGGCTTTGAGCTTGGAAAAGGCTTCGTACAAAGCTCCCAAGCCTGCGGGGCGTATTTGTTCGAGGGTCAATTGAAACTCGCCGCGCGCTTCGTACAGGGAGGGCAATGCCAACACCTCGACCTGCATTCCATTTTTCGGCGTGAAATCGAGATGCTGACTTTTATGCCGAAACATCACACAACGCACCTGCGCGTGTGCATCTTTTAACGCAAAATACCAGTGCCCAGAAGCCGCACAAACGAAGTTAGAAATCTCACCGCCCACCCACAGCAAAGGCAATCCTTTTTCTAACAACTGCTTAGCAGTTTGGTTCAATTCTTGCACGCTCCAAACGTGGAATTTTTCGCTTGCAGCGACATTAAAAATCATCTTGACAACTCCAAATTATGCACAACGCCAGCAAATACGGCGTGTTGCGATATATGATTGCTTGAGGGGGTGGGTTTTTCATGTTATCCAATTGTTTAATATAAACTATTTCTTACGATTAAAAATTGAGCGGGGAGCATAAAAAGGTTATCAGATAACGAGTTAAGTGTTTTGTAAAGATGTTATGCACAAAGTTATCCACAGCTTTTGTGTACAAATTAAAAAAGGCTTTACCCGCCTTTACTTAGCTAATTTAAGCGAAATTTTATATGTTAAAAATTTTAACTTTGCGGCAGGTTTTCGAAATTTTCGCAGCAAACACGGCACAATTTTCCCTCACTTGCCCCAGCTTTTATTCAGCCTAAAAATAAATTGCTGGACATCTATTCCAACTTGAGGAATTTATTTTTAGTGCGTCCGTTTTGCGGTTATCATTCCGGCTGACTTTTTACTTTCAGGTTGATTTTTATTTTCAGCTTCATTAGAACATCGGGTGATTTTTCATGCAAAAGTTTTTTCTCTGGTCTTTATTAAGCGTATTCAGCAACACAGCCCTTGCCGAAGACACCCTCAAACTCGCCCTCACTGGGCCGTTTAGCGGCGGCTCTGCGCCTATGGGCACCTCGATGCGCGATGGGGCAAAGTTGGCTATCAACGAAATTAATGCCGCAGGCGGCATTCATCTGGGCAACAAAAAACTCCGCATCGAAATTATCGAGCGCGATGACGAAGGTAAAAATGACAGAGGCGCGTTAATCGCGCAAGAGCTATCTTCCATGCCCAATTTATCTGGCGTGATCGGCACAGTGAATACCGGTGTCGCCATCTCCGGCGATAAACATTTTCAAGAAAACGGCATCACTAAAATTATCACACCCGCCGCAGGTTCGGCTTCTATGGCGCAATGGAGTAAGGCGGGAGTAAAAGATTTATCCATTTTTCGCTTTGCCGCACACGACGGCATACAAGCCGCGATGGTGGTGGAAGAGGCCATTAAACGCAATTTCATTAAAGTCGCGTTGCTGCATGACTCCTCAAATTATGGCGCGTCGGGTCGTGAAGATTTACTGGCACAAATTAAATTGCAAGGCAATAAATTGGACGTGGTTACCACCGAAAAATTTAACGTGGGTGATAAAGACATGACCGCGCAACTGTTACGCACCCGCGCTTCCGGCGCGCAAGCGATATTGATTTGGGGTGTGGGGCCAGAGCTGGCGGCGATTGCTAACGGCATGGCAAAAAATAATATCAAGCTGCCGCTGATTGGCGGATGGGCGTTATCCATGTCCAACTTTATCGACAACGCAGGCAAAAATAGCAACGGCGCGATGATGCCGCAAACCTTTATCGAAGAAGCTATTAACCCACGTGTAAAAAATTTCATTACCCATTATTACAAAACTTATAACGTCAACCGCATTCCTTCGCCTGTCTCAGCGGCGCAAGGTTATGATGCCGTGTTAATTTTCGCCGCCGCCGCCAAGCAAGCACAAAGCACTGATACCAAAAAAATTAAATTGGCATTAGAAAATCTACGCGAGCCTGTTCCCGGTGTGATTGCCACTTGGAAAAAACCGTTCAGCACTTGGGATGTCAATAATCCGCAAACGCATGAAGCATTCCGGCATGAGCATGTGGTGATGGGTGTGGTGCGCGATGGTCGCGTGGTGTTTGCTAATGATGCAGATCGAGCGCGCTTGAGTAAGAATCTGAAATAATTTTTTTGATATAAAATCCCCTCCGCTTGCCTGCCGCTTGATATTTCTCTTCGACACACTCTCCCCTATTAATTGCTTTACTTTAATTAAAATATGGATATAGCCATCATCGCCCAACTCACCCTCAGCGGCGCGCTGATGGGGCTGGTCTACACCCTCATCGCGTATGGCTTTCAGCTCACCTACGCCACCAGCAAAAGTATTAATTTCGGGCAGGGTGAGCTGGTGATGTTGTCGGCATTTTTCAGCCTGACGTTGATTGATCTCGGCCTGCCATTTGTCGTGGTCGTGATCGGGGGACTGCTGTTTGGCACGTTGTTGGGTTTAATTGTAGAACGCACTTCCGTACGCCTCGCTCTGGAACAAAAAAATGAAGGTTGGATTTTATTAACCGTTATTTTTGGCTTGTTCAGCTTCTCGGTCGCAGAAAATATTTATGGGCGCGATGACCGCCCCTTCCCCACGCCCATCTCGTCTGACGCAATCAACCTATTCAACATCAGCATCACACCGCTAGAAATTTCCGTGGCTATCGGCGTGCTCGCCATCATGGGGTTGATCGAACTTTTCAAACGTCGCACCTTGCTCGGCAAAGCATTCGCCGCCGTTTCCGCCGACCGCGACGCAGCCGAATTGATGGGCATTTCAGCCACGCGCATCATCATGTTGTCGTATGGGTTATCCGGCATGGTCGCGGCGATGGCGGGCATACTCGTCGCACCGATTACTACAGTCGGCCCAACGATGGCTGCCGCGCTCATTCTCAAAGCCTTCGCAGTAGCAGTGGTGGCAGGATTAAATTCCGGCATGGGCATCGTGCTGATCGGTCTGTTCCTCGGTGCGCTGGAAAGTTTAGCCAGCTTTTACATCGGCAGCGGCTGGCGCGAAGCACCCGGATTGATCTTATTAATTCTTGCCCTCGCACTGCGCCCGCATGGGATTTTTGGCAGCGCGGTTGCGCGCAAAGTTTAATATGTGGAAACGCTTCCTCCTCATTCGCGGCACAGAGCTGCTGATTTTTTCCCTGCTGGCCGCCCTACCCTTACTGGTCAACAGCAGCTACGCTTTGGGGCTGCTAACCCTGCTCGCCATCTACGCGATTTTGTTGATCGGCCTCGATGTCAGCGTCGGTTACCTCGGTCAAGTAAACCTCGGCCATGCGGCGTTTTTAGCTTTAGGCGCATACGCTGCGGCCTTAGGCGTTGCTTTATTTGATCTGAATTTATTAACTGCATTACTGGTCAGTTTATTGGTCGGATTAATTTTAGGCGCGCTATTAGCCATCCCCGCCCTGCGTCTCGAAGGGCCGCAATTTGCATTAGCCACGCTGAGTTTTTCCGCGCTCACCGTCATCACCTTAAACGAATTAGAAGCCTGGACTGGCGGCGCGCAAGGCTTGCAAATCAATCGCCCGCCGCTATTTAACTGGAGCTTGGATGCTGTGAATTTTTATTGGCTGTGTCTAATTTTTTTAGGGCTGGTGTGGGTGCTGATGCGCAATTTGCTCGCCTCTAACTGGGGGCGCGCATTTGAAGCCCTGCGCGACAGCCCCATCGCCAGCGACGCAATGGGCGTGGGGGTCTATCACTACAAAATTGCGGCCTTCGCTATCGGCGCGGCACTGGGCGGATTAGCGGGTGGTTTGTACGCATTTAATTTTCAATATTTGCAGCCGCAAAGCTTTACTTACGAGTTGATGGTGATTCTGCTGCTCGGCGTGGTGCTGGGCGGGCGCAAAAATTTATGGGGCGCATTGCTCGGCGCAACCTTGATTGTGTTGCTGCCCAACTTGCTGTCCAATCGTTTTACTTTTCAGATGATCGCAGCGGCGGGCTTGTTATTAACCATCATCGCCGCGCAACAAAGCCGCCCGCATAAGCAACCCTTTCAAACCTACGCACCCGTGCTGGCAATGGCTCTGATGATGGCTGGCAGCCTGTTAGCAGAAAATATAGAAGACTGGCGAAAAGCGGTTTTCGCGCTGTTACTGTTTGCCGTGGTACTCGGCTTGCCGGATGGTTTGATCGGATTTATCACGCGATTTTTATCGCAATTATTTCGCATCGCCCCCCCTGCTTTAGTCGCTGCATCGCCGCTGGATGAAGTGCTGCAATCAAAATTGACGCATGGCGAAATTTTGCTCAAGGTGAGCAATTTGAAATGTTATTTCGGCGGCATTAAAGCGGTAGATGATATTTCTTTCGACGTTCACAGCGGACACATACACGGTTTAATCGGCCCGAATGGTTCCGGCAAAAGCACGGCCATCAATGTCATCTCCGGCTTGTATCGTCCCACCGCAGGCGCGCTGCTGCTGCATGGCAAGGCTTTACCGCACGGCAGTTTATACCAAGTAGCGCGTACCGGCATCGCGCGCACGTTTCAAAATTTGCAATTATTTGGCGAATTATCCGCGCTAGAAAATGTCATGCTGGCACTAAAAGATACCTATCGCTGCCCGCTGCCTTTATTACTTTTAGGTTTTGCTAAACGCGAAGAAAAGCGCGCCCAAGCCGATGCACAGGCATTGTTAGCTTTGGTGGGGTTGACCGACTACGCACGCACCACAGCAAAAAATATTCCTTACGGCGCGCAACGATTTTTGGAAATCGCACGCGCCTTAGCACGCAAACCAGACTTGCTTATTTTAGATGAACCCGCTGCAGGGCTGGCGCAGCCTGACGTGCAGCGGCTCATAGCAATGATTAAACACATACATGGGCGCGGCATCACCATTATTTTGATCGAACATCACATGGATGTGGTGAGCGAATTATGCGACGTAGTAACCGTGCTGGATGGAGGAAAAATTATTGCGCAGGGCACGCCGGATGAAGTGAAACGCGACCCACAAGTAATCGAAGCGTACCTAGGATCAGCTCATGTTGACCATTGAAAATCTACACGCCGGATATGGCAACAGCGAAGTGCTGCACGGGGTTTCGCTGAAGGTAGCAGCGGGCACCGTCGTCGCTTTAATAGGCGCGAACGGCGCGGGCAAAACCACCACCATGCGCGCCATCTCCGGCATGATTCAACCCACACAGGGGCGCGTGTTACTCAACGGTATAGCGGTGCAAGGCAATACCGGTGCGGCTATTGCACAGCTAGGGCTGGCCCACTCCCCCGAAGGACGCAAAGTATTCGGCCCACTTTCAGTGGAAGATAATTTGCTGCTCGGCGCGTATAGCCGACTGCCTGCATTGTTCGGATTTCGCAAACACGCCGCCGCAGAATTAAATCGCATCTACGAATTATTTCCGCGCCTACATGAACGAAAAAACCAAGTCGCAGGCACCCTGTCCGGCGGCGAACAACAAATGCTCAGCATAGGCCGCGCACTCATGGCACAACCGAAAGTGATGCTGCTAGACGAACCCTCAATGGGACTCGCCCCCGTGCTGGTACAAGAAGTTTTCAAAATCATCCGCCAACTTAAAGCCGCTGGCATCACATTATTATTAGTCGAACAATTTGCGCGCAGCGCGCTGGAAGTGGCGGATTACGTGTATGTCATGGAACACGGAAAAATTGTGCTAGAAGGATTGCCAAGCGAAATGAATAAAAATGAGAGAGTGTTGGCGGCGTATTTGGGGTAGGGGAGTTCGGAAAATTCTCAAGCTTAAGAAGTTAACACCGCCTCCTGCATCGGCAGCATTTTACAAAATCAATACCTTTCTTAATTAGAATCCCAGTTGATTGAGACTTCAAACTTGCTCCTGCCTTCGGCTCCCTCGTTACGCTCTCTCCACCCTTCTCCCGACGAACGAAGGGTTTTGCATACCATCTCGCTCCGGGAGATGGATAGAAAGTGAGTGAGAGAACAGTCTAAAGTTAGAAATGAAATAACACTGTTTTGCCCTGGCAAACTACACGGGGCGTGGGCACTTTTTGTGGTCTTTAAAATCTCCGGCAGGTATTGCAAGGGCGAGGTTTAGGTCAGCGATATGCTTTTGCGCGTCTGCCACAAAAGGGCTGGGGATGGCAGTTTGAGGGATTGAATAATCCAACACAAATTGCTCCATCGCGCCCAGCTCTGCGGCACAGTCTTCTGCATCGTCATAGGTTAGCGCGCTTTGATAGGCGGCATCATCTAGCCAAGTATTGAACAAATAATTTTTCACGCGGGCATATTCCGCACGCGCTAAATTAAAATTATTGAGATCAATGGGTAAAGCGGCTGCCCACTCGTGCGTGGCACGCGCTTTGTAATATTGGGCATCCGCAGCCAATGGGGTTCCCGTGTACGTCAATGCCTTGTCGAATGCGTCCATGGCAAGCGCAAGATCATCCGCAGAGTTAGGCGTTTTGCCCATGCCTTCGTCAAAATACGCCATGCCTATTTGGTATTGGGCATCGTCTGATCTGACATTAGCAGGGGGAGATAGGAGCTTGGCGTATTCGGCGCGAGCGAAGTCGTAGGTGTAGGGGTAGCTGGGTGTGGACAGCAACGCGGCTTGCTCAATTTTTGCCAGCGCGTGCGTGGCGCGCGCTTTGTAATATTGCGCGGAGTGGCCCGCTGAGGGAGCGGTGTACACAAACACTTTTTCAAATGCCTCAAGCGCAGGCAGGTAGCTGAGCTGGTCAAAATGGGTGCTGCCTATTTGATACTGCGCGTCGTCTGCCCATTTGCGCGCGTTGTTGATCGGGTCATTTATCAGCTTGGCATATTCGGCGCGAGCAACATCAAAAGTGTAAGGATAATTGGGCGTGGCAGTGGGTGCGATTGACTCAAGATAGGCCAGCTCATGGGTGGAACGGCCTATGAAATATTGCGCCTCGTCGAGGTAAGGGCTGCTGAGGTAATTATTTTTGAACGCGGTAAGTTGCGTGATGGCAGTTGCATAATTTGCCGCATCATAATGGACAAGTGCCGCATCAATCGCGGCTTCGTCTGCCGAGGCGGAGGTATCAGGATTCACCACTTGCCCGCACGCGCTGAATAAACTCAAACAAAGCACCGCCACCACGATGAACGGTTGTTTGGTTTTCAGAAAATGGGTTTGCATGACGAAACTCCCAACTTTTATTCCTAATAGTTTGACCTCATTCCTGCTGCGCTGGCAAGACGTTGCCCAGATACTTGCTGTAGAATTATTGCATGAACAAAACTTCCAGTGTCCAGTTTTTCGATACCCAATTTCAACGCCAAATTTCATCGGGAGAATTCACACTGAACCCTTTTGAAACGATGGCACTGCCCTATTTGCACGGATACGTTTTAGACTTCGGCTGCGGGCTAGGCAATCTGGCTATAGCGGCAGCACAACGGGGTTGTTCGGTGGTTGCGCTGGATGCCAGCCACGCGGCAATTCAGCATCTGCGACACATTGCTGCGACAAAAAAATTACCTATCGAAGCGAGTGTGGCAGATCTAAAAAACTACGTCGTAAACGAGCAATTTGATACTGTGGTTTCCATAGGCTTGCTGATGTTTTTTGATTGCGCCACCGCCTTGCATCAGCTCATGCAGTTGCAAGAAAAAACCCGTCCGGGTGGCATCGTAATTATTAACGTGTTGATAAAGGGTACCAGCTATTTGGACATGTTTGACGCGCAAGGATATTGCCTGTTTGAGCGTAATGAATTGATGCAACGATTTGCCGGATGGGAAACATTGCGCCACGCTTCTCAAGACTTTCCCGCGCCGAGTGAACGGGTCAAATCATTTACTACTATCGTGGCACGGAAACCGTTGGCGAATGGATTCTAGTGACGTTATATTCCATAAAAATAAGCTAAAATGGCACAGCCTGTTGATCCATCAATGAGCGGATAACACAGCTCAAAATCCCTCCTCTGTAAAATGATTTTAATAAACTATTTTTTTGATATTCCCCGCACACCCGCACCATAAAAATAATTTCATGATGACTCCTACCCCAAAAATCACCCCTGTCCTTTTGCTGATTCTCGATGGATTTGGCTACCGCGAAGATCCCGACCATAACGCGGTTGCCCATGCCTACAAACCCAACTGGGATAGGCTGTGGCGCGATTATCCACACACTTTAATTGAGGCTTCTGAGTTATCCGTAGGCTTGCCGCACGAGCAAATGGGTAACTCCGAAGTAGGGCACTTGAACATTGGCGCGGGACGCGTCATTTATCAAGAATTAACGAGGGTGGATGTAGCAATTCAAGACGGTAGTTTTTTCACCAACCCGGCATTCACACAGGCGGTAGCGCAGGCACAAAAAAATAAATCCGCGTTGCACATCATGGGGCTGCTGTCGCCAGGCGGCGTGCATAGCCACGAAAATCATATCTACGCGATGTTGCAACTGGCAGCAGATGCGGGTCTTAAAAATATTTATCTGCACGCCTTTTTAGATGGGCGCGATACGCCGCCGCGCAGTGCAGCTGCATCGTTGCAACAGCTGCAAGACAAATGTGCCGCGCTGGGTGTGGGGCGCATCGCGTCGATTGTGGGGCGTTATTTTGCGATGGATAGGGATAATCGTTGGGAGCGTGTGCAAATTGCTTACGATATGTTGACGCTGGGCACGGCTCCTTTCAGCGCGCCAGATGCGCTGACTGCGTTGCAACAAGCGTATGCGCGCGGCGAGAACGATGAGTTTGTGCAAGCGACGGTCATTGGCTCTGCAAGCCTGCCTCCGGTCAGCATGCAAGATGGTGATGCGGTGGTGTTTATGAATTTTCGTGCCGATCGTGCGCGACAATTAACGCGCACGCTGACAGATGCGGCGTTCAACAGTTTCCCGCGCCAGCGTGTCCCCAAACTTTCCAGTTTCGTCACGCTCAGCAGTTATGGCGAAGAATTTACAGTGCCTGCCGCCTACTCACCGACCAGCATTCAAAATTGTTTTGGCGAATATATTTCCAAGCTGGGGTTGAAACAATTACGCATTGCCGAGACGGAAAAATACGCGCACGTCACGTATTTTTTTAATGGCGGGCAGGAGCAGCCATTCGCCGGAGAAGACCGCATTATGGTGCCCTCGCCCAAGGTCGCCACCTATGATTTGCAGCCGGAGATGAATGCCTTTGAGCTAACCGACAAACTGGTAGCGGCAATACGTAGCGGGGAATATCAAGCCATTATTTGCAACTATGCCAACTGCGATATGGTCGGCCATAGCGGCATTTTAGCAGCGGCAGTGAAAGCGGTTGAAGCGCTGGACATCTGCATCGGGCGGGTGGTGCAAGCCATGCAAGAGATGGGCGGGGAAGTGATTATCACCGCCGACCACGGCAACGCCGAGCAGATGATAGACCGCGAAACCAAGCAAGCGCACACCGCACATACTTTGAATCCTGTGCCGTTTTTGTATATTGGTCGCCCCGCCCAAATGGCTGCCAGCGGGGCATTGCAAGATGTTGCGCCGACTCTGCTGGCGATGATGGGCTTGCCGCAACCGGGTGAAATGACTGGGCACGCGCTGATTACTTTGCAGTGACAATGTAAATAACTCATTAACATCGTCATTCCATTTCCAATTTAACAACGCTAGATTGTTCCCTCACCCTCTGTCCCGCTCCCGAAGGGAGAGGGATGCAAAGCCCTTCTCCTTTCGGGATAACCAGCGACTGGGCTGGCGTAGTTTGCCAGCTTAGTCGCATGGCTAGTAGTTCCATCAGAAGGGTTGGGATGAGGGAACAAAATTGACTATTAAGGTAAAAATAGAGTGGGATATATGCGATGGATTGTATGCTTCTCCTTAATACTATCACTGCCCGCACAGGGCGCAGACACTCCCGACGTGCAAAAATCCAAGCAGGCCGAGCTAGAAAAACTGCGCCAAAAAATTTCGGCTTTGCAACAAGACCTAGAAAAAACCAATACCTCTAAATCTGAGGCGGCGGATGCCTTGCGTGAATCCGAACGTGCTATCAGCCACAGCAAGCGCACGTTGTCAGAATTAACGCAGCAGCAACGCATCGCGCATACAATCCAAAAAAATCTACAGCAACAAGCGCGCAAAGTAACGCGCAATGTACAAGAGCAGCAAGAAATGCTCGGACAGTTGTTATATCAACAATATTTAGGTGGGCAACAGGGCTTCGTTAAATTGTTACTGAATGACCCCAACCAAACCTTGCGCGACTTGCAATATTATCAATATATCGCGCGCAGCCGTGCTACCTGGCTGGCCTCACTGCGCGGCAATCTCCAGCAGATGAATGAAATCACCGCACATAATCGGCAAAAGGTCATTGAAATCGCGTCCTTGCAAAGCGAAGAACAGATGCAAAAACTCGCGCTGGAACAAGAGCGGCAAGCGCGGCAAAAAGTGATTCGGCAATACGCGCAGCAGCTTAAACAGCAGCGTCGAGAAATCAATCGGCTGCAACAAAATGAATCGCGCCTCGCACAATTACTGCAAAAACTCGCGACGTTGCTCGCGCAAAATCAAGGCGAATTCAACAGCGCGCCCTCCGCCGATAACAATTTTGATGGCCGCCCTTTTGCACAGCTAAAGGGGCAACTAAGTCTGCCGATTAAAGGCGTGGTCACCAATCAATTTGGCGACACGCGCCCCGATAGCACGTTGCAATGGAAAGGCTTGCTACTGCGCGCCGCCAGCGGCCAGCCCGTAAAGGCAATTGCGGCGGGTCGCGTGGTGTTCGCTGATTGGCTGCGCGGCTTTGGCAACTTATTGATTCTCGATCACGGCAAAGGGTATATGAGCTTGTATGCCCATAACGAAACGCTATTCAAGCGCGTGGGCGACACGCTGCGCGGCGGCGACACCATCGCGGCGGTGGGCAACAGCGGCGGAAACGAGGATTTCGGTTTATACTTCGAGCTTAGGCACGAAGGTAAGGCACTTGATCCAATGCGGTGGTTAAGGTCGAATAAATTAACCTCCCGCTAACTTGTTTCAACAAAAAGAAGCCACGAACTATTCATCGCATCAGATCTCAAACGTCGGGTGAATGCGAATTAAAAATGCAATCTTAATTAAAGGTTAAAAATGCGTAATCGTATCGAAAAATTTGGCTTGATCGCGGTGGGTTTAATCGCAGGTGTGTTGGTCAGCCTCAACTTCCCCGCCAGTGCGGATAAGGAGAGTGCTACGCCTTTGCCGATTGAAGAATTGCGCGCATTCTCAGAAGTGTTTGGGCGTATTAAAAACGATTATGTCGAGCCAGTCAGCGATAAAAAATTAATCACCGAGGCAATCAACGGCATGCTCAGCGGCCTTGATCCGCATTCTGCCTATTTAGATGCCGATGCTTATAAAGAATTGCGCGTGGGCACGCAGGGCGAGTTTGGCGGGCTGGGTATTGAAGTTGGCATGGAGGACGGGCTGGTTAAAGTCATCTCACCGATTGAAGACACGCCGGCATTTCACGCGGGCATCAAGAGCGGCGATTTGATTATTAAGCTGGATGATTCGCTGGTTAAAGGGCTGACCCTGAACGATGCCGTCAAACGAATGCGCGGCAAACCGGGCAGCACGATTGTGCTGACCATCATTCGCAAAGACGCGCCCAAGCCACTGGTGTTCACGCTGAGCCGTGCGGTGATCAAAGTGCAAAGTGTGAAATCTAAAGTGGTCGAGCCAGGCTATGCGTTCATTCGCATCACGCAATTCCAAGAACACACAGGTGAAAATCTCGCGACCGCGCTGGAAAATTTACTCGGCAAAAATCCATCCGCTATTAAAGGTTTGGTGCTCGATCTACGTAATGATCCGGGTGGGTTACTGAACGGTGCGGTCGGTGTATCCGCCGCATTTTTACCCAAAGACGCGCTGGTAGTTTACACCGAGGGGCGCTCTGAAGAAGCACAAATGCGCCTGACTGCAAGCCCCGCAAACTATGTGCGCGGCAGCGAAGACCGGGCGGATTATTTGAGCAACTTGCCGCCTGCGGCTAAATCGGTGCCGATGGTGGTGCTGGTTAATGGTGGCTCGGCCTCGGCTTCAGAAATTGTAGCGGGCGCATTGCAAGACCATAAACGCGCCATCATCATGGGTACGCAAACTTTCGGCAAAGGCTCGGTGCAAACTATATTGCCGCTGGGTAATAACACCGCGATCAAGCTCACCACCTCGCGCTATTTCACACCTAGCGGTCGCTCTATTCAAGCCACTGGCATCGTGCCAGACATCGTAGTGGAAGACCCCACCAACAATGGGCAAGATGGTGCATTGCATATACGTGAAGCAGATTTAGATCGCCACCTGAGCAACGGCCAGGAACCTAGCAACACGAGCAAATCTAAACCTGCCGCGCCCATTAAAACTTCGCCAAAAGTTGACGACAAAAAATCCGAGGAAAACAGCAACACAAAAGTTACGCCCACAGAATTTGGCGGCAAAAATGATTACCAACTTTCGCAAGCGTTAAATTTACTCAAAGGCATGTCATTGATGCGCGGGTCGGACGCGGCTGCGCCTAAAGCGGATGGCGGCAAGAAGTGAAATAGCCGTCATTGCCGCCCCCGACTACACTTTTTTGAGGGCAGCCTGCGTCGGGAATCCAGTTAATTAAAAATGTCTTTTGTTTAAACCCACTGGATTCCCGCCTGCGCGGGAATGACGGCAATGAACGATCAACAATTACTCCGCTATAGCCGCCACATCCTACTGCCTGAAATTGACATCGAAGGGCAGCAAAAATTATTAAATTCACATGCACTGATTATTG
>JANONT010000246.1:0-6384 GCA_031420955.1 Candidatus Nitrotoga sp.
GAACACACATGATGAAAGGTGGCTTAGCTGGGATGATGAAACAGGCTCAGCAGATGCAGCAAAACATGAAAAAAGCCCAGGACGAGCTGGCGCATGTTGAGGTAGAGGGACAAGCTGGGTCGGGCATGGTGAAGGTAACCATGACGTGCGCGCATGAGGTACGCCGCGTGTTTTTAGATGATAGCCTGTTGGCGGACGATAAAGAAATGTTGGAAGATTTAATCGTGGCGGCGGTCAACGATGCGGTCAAACAAGCTGCCGCTGTCAGTAAACAGAAAATGAGTGGCTTTACCGCAGGCATGAATTTGCCACCCGGCCTGAATTTGCCATTTTAAGTGTTTGCCGCCAGGCACGCGCAATGAGTACACCATCCAGCTTAGAAGAAATGATTGCCGCGCTACGCTGCTTGCCCGGCGTAGGGCCAAAATCCGCGCAGCGCATGGCTTACCACTTATTGCAGCGCGATAAAACAGGTGCGTTACGTTTATCGCGAGCACTCGAAAATGCCGTAGCAGGCATTCACCATTGCGCAAAATGCAACAATTTTTGCGAGGAAGAAATCTGCTCTTTGTGCCGCTCATCCAAGCGCGATGCCAGCCTTCTGTGCGTGGTGGAAATGCCCGCAGATTTGTTGATGATGGAACAGGCACAATGTTATCGCGGCATGTATTTTGTGCTGATGGGACGGCTGTCTCCGCTGGATGGTATCGGGGCGCGCGAGTTACATTTAGAGCGGCTGGTTAAACGCGCATCCGAACAAACATGTGAGGTGATACTGGCCACTAATTTCACAGTAGAAGGGGATGCCACCGCGCACTACATTGCTACTTTGCTGTATGCTCAGGGCATTAAAGTGTCGCGTATCGCCCGTGGTTTGCCCGTTGGCGGCGAGCTTGAATATGTTGATAGCGGCACATTGGCGCAAGCCGTGCTGGAACGACGCGAAGTAACAGGGTAAAAATATGCCACATGTACGAAAAAAAGATGTCCCACAAAAAAATATAGGGGCAGACGATGGGCAGGAATATCAGCCTCATGATCAGTTACATGGCAATCTATTGCAGGATGACCTACTACATGACAAACCCTTGCCAGGCGAGCGTTTGCAAAAAATATTAGCGCAAGCGGGTCTAGGCTCACGTCGGACGATGGAAGAGTGGATTACCGCAGGGCGTGTGACTCTTAATGGCGAGTTGGCCACGCTGGGTATGCGGGTGAATGCGGATGACACAGTGCGCGTCGATAAACGCATCATCAAGCTGCAAGAGCAAAGCAGCGGGCTGCCGCGCATATTGTTGTATCACAAACAAGAAGGTGAAATTGTCAGCCGCGATGATCCCGAAAAACGCACGAGCGTGTTCGATAAATTACCCAAGCTACGCGGCATGAAATGGATTGCTGTGGGTCGCCTGGATTTCAACACCAGCGGCTTACTGATTTTTACCACATCAGGTGACTTGGCTAACCGCCTCATGCACCCGCGCTTTGAGGTGGAACGCGAATATGCCGTGCGCGTGCAAGGCAGCTTATCTGAGCTGCAAATGCAGCAGATGATAACCGATGGTGTAGTGCTAGAAGATGGTCCAGTGAAGTTTGAGAAACTAACTGACGAAGGCGGAGAAGGTTACAATCACTGGTATCGCTTGGTATTAAAAGAAGGTCGCAATCGCGTTGTACGCAGAACCTTTGAAGCACTCGGCTTAACAATTAGCCGCTTGATGCGCGTGCGTTTTGGCATAATCAATTTACCGCCGCGCTTGAAACGCGGCAAGTTGGCCGAGTTGGGCGAAGGGGAAATCCGCGCTGTATTAGATTGGGGTGGGATGGAAAACCTGCCTGCTATGACCACACAAAACATGCCTGCGCGCCAGCAAAAAAGCGACCCGAAAAAAAGTTTAACCAGCACATCCAATAAAAATTACCGGGGCCATGCTGAGAAAAATACCCATGCCGCGTACAAGGATAGTAAAGTAAAACCAGACGCTAAACGTACAGATTTTCAGCGCACCAAAAAATCAAAAAAAAGATAAACTACAAAAGTTTGGTCAAGCAGATTGCCACAGACAAAAAAATTGACGGGTTGATGTAGGCATGGAAGAAAACAATAAAAAAACCATTATATGCAGCGTGCTTTTTTTGGATATTGTGGAATATTCCAAAAAGAATGTGCTCGGGCAAATTAGCCTGAAAGAAGGCTTCAATGCTTTTCTGCTCACCGCAATCAACACTGTTCCAACCGATGATCGTATCATTCTAGACACGGGGGATGGCGCGGTTATCAGTTTTTTAGGCGATGTTGGCGACGCGCTCAAAGTCGCTCTGAGTATGCGTACTAGCTTGCTCGATCAAGGCCTGCGTATGGATCCACCGTTACTTGTTCGCATGGGGATCAACTTGGGACCGGTGCGCCTCGTGCGCGATATTAACGGCCTGCCAAATATTGTGGGCGATGGCATTAATGTTGCGCAGCGCGTGATGGGGTTTGCCGACCCCGGACAAATACTGGTTTCACGATCCTACTTTGAGGCGGTCTCACGCTTATCTAAAAACTACGCCGCCCTATTTCATTACCAAGGCTCGCGCACAGACAAACATGTGCGTGAACACGACGTGTATGCCATCGGTTATGCAGATGACATCGCTTTGCCTAGCATCGCTGCGGCGCAGGCAGGCCTGTGGGAGAAAATACAATTCCACGTAGCGCATACTTATCAAACCCTCACTCGAAAGCTAGCCACTTGGGAATTACTCGCGGTCACCGCTTATCGTCACGCCTCGCCCCAGCAGCGCATCACGTATATGGGCATCTTGGCGGTTACCTTGGGATTTGTTTTAGCCATGCTCATTATGTTTGTCGCCAGTATTGCTCAACCACCCAGCCCAAACGCAACGGTCGTCGCCCAACAAGTATCGCCCCCCGCCTCTGCTGTAGCGGCAACCAACGCGACCGCTCATAAAAAAAATGTTCAACCGAAAAAACCAAAAACTGAAAACAAGTCGCTTGCCCGCACCCGCTCACTAGAAGAAACCACCGCTATCAATTCAGGTGCGCCCGCCACGATTACACTTTCTGTTGCACCTTGGGGCGAGGTTTATCTCAATGGTAGAATGCAGGGTATCAGCCCACCACTGGCTGAATTGCAAGTTGTACCAGGAAAACACGAGGTAGAAATTCGTAATACTGCATTTCCTGCATATAAAAAAATATTCTTATTCAAGCCTGGTAGCGCGCTAAAAATACGTCATAAATTCGGGGATTAAAGTTTTGTTTGCTCAAAAGCTAAGTATGTTAAGTATGCGTATATTAGGTGCTGGTGTATTGCTGCTGTTACTCGGTGGCTGCCAAACCTTTATTGATCGCGTGGTCGGCGCAGGCCATGTATTACTGCAAGGTAGCCACGCGCAACGCAGCCTTGCCAAAGGCATTGCGAGCTATGATGAGGGAGATTACTCCACCGCCATCGTGCTATTGCAGCACACGCTCGAAGATGAAATGTTGAGCCACCGCGACCGCATCACCGCGTACAAATATTTAGCGTTTTCGCATTGCATTTCCGCGCGCGAAAAAAAATGCCAAGATTATTTTGAACGCATACTCGATATCAGTCCGGCTTTTAATTTATCTCCTGCCGAGGCAGGCCATCCCGTATGGGGGCCAGTTTTTCGTAACGCGAAAGTTAAGCAGCCTGTTAAATGACAGCCCAATGATTCCAGTCAAACAATGATCAAACAGTTAGGACGCTACGAAATACTCAATGAACTCGGTCAAGGTGCGATGGGCGTGGTCTATCGCGCCAAAGACCCGTTGATTGATCGTATCGTCGCGATTAAAACCATCAACCTCACCTTAGCAGATGATGAAAAAGAAGAGTATGAGGGTCGCTTTTATCAAGAAGCCAAAGCCGCAGGACGTTTAAGCCACCCCAACATTGTGACGATTTTTGATGTAGGCAAAAGTGGGGATGTCGCGTACATCGCGATGGAATTTTTAGAAGGTCGCCATCTGCGCGACATTTTGAACGATGATCCGCACATGCCCATAGAGCAAATATTAGATTTGGTCGCACAAATTGCACGTGGCCTCGCTTACGCACATGAGAACGAAGTGATACACCGTGACGTAAAGCCCGCCAACATCATGATCGTGCGTGATGGTCATGTAAAAATTACCGACTTCGGCATTGCGCGCATGGCCTCTGCTGCCGTGCGTACTCAAACAGGCATGGTGCTGGGTTCACCCAAATATATGTCGCCGGAACAGGTCTTGGGCAAAGCCATAGACCAACGCTCGGACGTTTTTTCACTGGGTGTCACGCTGTATGAAATGCTGACTGGGCACGCCCCTTTCTTAGGCGAAAACGTCAACGCCATTATGTATCAAACCTTAAATGCCATTCCCGTGCCGCCCAGTTCGCTTAATTCTGAAGTGCCGGACATGCTGAATTTTATTGTGGCCAAAGCCCTCGCGAAAGACCTTACTGACCGCTACCAAAACGCACGGGAATTTGCCGACGACTTGCGCGCCTGCCGCGACACTATGCCGCGCTCAAATTCACGGGTTGATTTAATCCATGAGCGCAGTACCCGTAGTGTCGCGCAACTAGCTGAAGCCAAGCAAATTGCGCAACGTGCTGGGTTGGATACAGACGAATCAAAAGCCGTGGCAACGATGGGTTTATCCACCGTGTTTGATTCAACCAGCGCAACCTTACGTTTGGCCGCCATGACCGGCTCGCTCGAAGAGGTCGAAGACCTCGCTAAAACACTACAGATACCGCGCCCAAATTTAGATGCCATCAACAAAGCCGCCTTCGTTCCAAAAAAAGTTGCACCGCCCCCTGTTTATCAGCACCACACACAACCTGCCGCCGATAATGCCCCTGGCAAAAACGGTGTGTTGTTATTTATTTTACTGATCGCCGTGGCCGCCATTGTGGCATTGCTTGTTTTCAAAAAATAAGGCCGCTATATCGGCTCTTGCCTGCGTAATATGCTGGCTCTACTCATCGTCGGTATCAGCATGTCACGCCAATTTGACTTGAAACCCTCGCGTTATTTTGCCGCAACACTCGTTCTAGCATTGAGTGGAACATTGGCTTTGCTATGGATTTTATCCCCACCCTGGTGGGTGATATTACCGGCCACTGCCGCATTATTAGGCAGCGCAATTTATTATTTACAGCACGACGCTTTTTTATCAATGCAATCTTCCTATGTAAAATTGCAACTAGAGGCCGATCAAATAACCGTCACCGCTCGCAACGGACAAAGCTGGACGGGGCAAGTTCTACACGACAGCTTTATCACCCCCATTATCACCCTACTCAACATTCTGCCGCAGGGCGCGCATTTTTCGCGTAGCGTAATTATCTTGCCGGATAGCTTGGACGCAAACTCGTTTCGCGAGTTGCGTGTTTGGATAAAATGGAATAGTTGAGTAATTTGTTGAAAAAAGTCGCAATATTTTTCACCCAACAAAAAAGCCCGCGTAACGGGCTTTTTTGTTATCTCCACGGCAGCCAAATTACTTCAGCTTTTTTTCTTTATACGCATCATGCTTACGCGCTACTGGATCAAATTTTTTGATCTCAATTTTTTCTGGCGTAGTACGCTTGTTTTTGTCGGTGGTATAAAAATGACCTGTACCTGCGGTAGATTCCAATTTAATTTTTTCACGCATTGCTTATAACCCCTTAAACTTTTTCGCCACGAGCGCGCATTTCAAACAACACGGCCTCAATCCCATTTTTATCAATGGTACGTAATCCTGCATTCGTGAGGCGCATGGAAACAAAGCGATTTTCACTCTCTACCCACAAACGACGACGCTGCAAATTTGGCAGAAAACGACGTTTAGTTTTATTGTTGGCGTGAGACACATTGTTCCCCACCATTGGACGCTTACCTGTTACTTGACATAGACGAGCCATGATTATTTACTACCCTGTTTGCAAAAGAGCCGCGATTCTACCCTAATCTAAAAATAGGTTCAACCGCAATCGCGCTTTCTGTATGCCCTGCCCCGCTAATCTAAAATTAATCCGTAATCAAAAGCCATGCTGTTCGAGATTAGATGCAGGTCGTGTGTTTTTGGCTTCGATCTGGCGTGAGCTCGGCGATATGTTTTTGATTGGCTTCTCCAACAAATAAGATGCTGCTCGGATTGCTTGTATATTTAGTCACGAACGTCTGCATAGCGGACAATTCCTTAGCGCACTCAGTCGAGTCATGATAGGTAAAAGCAGACCAAAATTCAGCATCATCCAGCCGGTTGCTGAGCGGATATTTTAGCGGCGCACCAGGACTAGGCGGCGTAGTGAGGATGCTGTATTCGGTGCGCGCCATTGTGTAGGTGTAATTTGCCGTTGGAACATTTGCCAATTC
>JANONT010000247.1:0-1575 GCA_031420955.1 Candidatus Nitrotoga sp.
CAGTTGGTGCAGTAATGTTTGATCGATTTGTGCGGAATGTGCATACCCCTGATCAAGGTAATGAGGGCGCGTAGAAAGACTGATGCGACATTCCGCTTTGCCACGCGTAATTTGTGCGGTGATGGCTTCACGAAACGCGGATTCCAGCAGCCGCAACTCGTCCGGCAAGCGCAATTGCAAATCGAGGTAGCGATGGTTAACCGCACGCAGTTCCAGCGTAAGTGAGCCAGTTTCTAGCTCGGTGATCGTAGTGGCAAAACCCGTCATGCTGAAAATCATTACCAACCCCACATAAATTTTGGACGCTAAATAGCAACGCCCGCATTATATTACGATTGCACCTCATGAAATTTTCCATATACCAAGCCAGCCGGATGGGCGGTCGCAAATACAATCAAGATCGCGTGGCCTATGCGTACAGCAGCCAAGCTTTGTTGTTAGTATTAGCCGATGGCATGGGCGGCCACCTGCACGGAGAAATTGCCGCGCAACTGGCGATACAAATTTATGTTCAAGCATTTGAAAAAGCGGCTCAACCACACATCTTGCAGCCAGAAGAATTTTTAAAGCGGGTGATGCAAGATGCACATACTGCCATTATTCGTTACGCACACGAGCAGCAACTTGAGGGCAGCCCCGGCACCACCTGCGTGGTGGCACTGGTGCAAGATAGCAAAGTGTATTGGGCGCACGCCGGGGATTCGCGATTTTATTTAATCCGCGAAGGTAAAGTGCTAACCCGCACCCGCGACCATTCCGTGGTGCAACAATGGGCGGACTGGGGAATTATCGATTCAACAGAAATGCGGACGCATCCTGACCGCAATAAAATTACCAATTGCCTAGGCGCAGAAGAAAGTATGTTCTTTGTGGAGTCTGCCGAGGGTCGGGCTTTACTGCCCGGCGACCATCTCGTGCTTTGCAGCGACGGTCTATGGGGGCCATTATCTGGGCAAGAAATCGCGCTGGCGATAAGTGTCACGCCTTTGCCTGTGGCGCTAGAGCAATTAATGGACAAAGCAATATTGCTAGAAGGAAACCACGCTGATAACACAACTGTAGTCGCCGCCTGTTGGGGCGTTGCGGAAACAATGCAGCCAGCAAGTGTGCCGGTTGCGGTGGTGCTGGATTGTGTTTAACTCAATTTATCACCCGCCCATTTTTTAATAAACGGAAATCGCAATGACTATCAGTCCCGCCAACCCCACTCGTTTTGAAAACAGATACCCCGCACATTTACGCACCATCCGCATCTCGCGCCATTACACCAAACATGCCGAAGGCGCGGTTTTAATCGAGTGTGGCGATACCAAGGTGATCTGCACTGCCAGCGTGGAAGAGCGCGTGCCGTCGCATAAAAAAGGCTCAGGTGAAGGTTGGGTCACCGCCGAATATGGCATGTTGCCGCGCTCCACCGGTGAACGCATGGCGCGCGAAGCGGCCAAGGGCAAGCAATCTGGACGCACGCAAGAAATTCAACGGCTGATCGGACGCAGCTTGCGCGCCGTGGTCGATTTAAAAAAATTAGGCGAGCGCACTATACAAATAGATTGCGATGTTATTCAGGCCGACGGC
>JANONT010000248.1:0-5899 GCA_031420955.1 Candidatus Nitrotoga sp.
GCGATATGCTCGAAGTCGCCCTCATGCTGCAACAAAGCGGGCTGCTGGAAAGTGATCTCCAAGGAAATAGCAAGCTGCACGTCAATATCATCCCGTTGTTTGAAACCATCGACGATCTGCGCGCTTGTGGCGAGATCATGAACGATTTATTCGCCATTCCCTACTATCGGCAATTGCTGAAAAGTCGCGGCAATACGCAAGAAGTCATGCTCGGCTATTCCGACAGCAATAAAGATGGCGGCTACCTCACCGCCAATTGGGAGCTGTACAAAGCCGAGGTGGTGCTGGCTGAGCTATTCAAAAAACATGGCGTGGAATTGCGGCTTTTTCATGGCCGTGGTGGCACAGTCGGGCGCGGCGGCGGCCCCAGCTATCAGGCTATTTTGGCGCAGCCGCCGGGCAGTGTGAACGCGCAAATTCGCATCACCGAGCAAGGCGAAGTCATTGCCAGCAAATATTCCAACCCGGAAATTGGCCGCCGTAATTTGGAAATTTTATTGGCCGCAACAATGGAAGCCACGCTGGTGCACGAGCATGGAGACGACACCATGCCAGCCTCGCACCGTATTCATGAATTCTATAAAATCATGGATACGTTGAGCTTGGATGCCTACGCGCAATATCGCAAACTGGTGTACGAAACACCGGGCTTTACCGATTATTTTTTTGCCGCAACACCGATACAGGAAATCGCCGAGCTGAATATCGGTAGCCGCCCGTCGGCGCGCAAAAATTCCGGCAAGATAGAAGACCTGCGCGCCATTCCCTGGGTGTTTAGCTGGAGTTTGAACCGCGCTATTTTGCCTGGCTGGTACGGCTTCGGCAGCGCGGTCAGCAAATTTATCGAACGTGAAGGCGAGGCTGGACTTGCACAACTGCAAGCGATGAATAAAGACTGGGCGTTTTTTCGCGGCCTGCTGTCCAACATGGATATGGTCCTATCCAAAACCGATATGGGCATCGCCGCGCGCTATGCCGAGCTGGTGCCAGACGAAGCGTTGCGCCGCAAAATATTTGATGAAATTAAAGCAGAATGGCAGCGGACGATTGATACGTTATTCGCCATTACCGAAACAAATATTTTGTTAAAAGACAACCCTACCTTGGCGCGCAGCCTCGCCATCCGCATTCCGTATATTGATCCGCTCAATCATCTGCAGGTCTCGCTGCTGCGTCGGCATCGTGCGGGGGAAACGGATGAGTTGGTGAAGCGGGCGATTCACCTGACCATTAACGGCGTGGCGGCTGGCCTACGCAACAGCGGCTAGCCAGCAAACCGCTGAAGGGCGCATCGCGGTGTTAAATTCCAGCTTGGAATGCTCATTGGCATTTGAGCCAACTCCGCTTCCTCGCCGGAATTTTCCTTGCACTGCATCCCTTGATCGGTTTCTGACACAACAAGATAAATTTCGCTTCCTCACCCTCTCGCGCCTTGTTCTGCCTTCGCTCGCGACGTTTTTAATCCTGTGTCCAAAATTTCCCATTGACCCCTGTCATTCCCGCGCAGGCGGGAATCCAGTGGTATGTAATTGCCGCGAAGCGGACAGGCTCAGTTTTTGTACCGCTACGCGGGGTTGGGTAAAACAACTGGATTCCCGCCTGCGCGGGAATGACAGGGGAGGTGCGGGAGTGACGAAGGCTTAACGCCGTGTGATGAACTAAAGCCATAAAAAACAAAAAACCCGCTAACAAGCGGGCTTTTCTTAACGCAACAACTACAGCAAATTAGAAATTGAACACTACGCCTGCCGACAGTAAATCTATAGCGTCGTCATTCGTTATTGTTTCCCATTGTGCACGTAGACCAATAGATTCGTTGACGTTATAAAGCACACCTACGCCAAAAACTACATCTGTACTATCCTCTTCTGCCGAGCCTGACGCACCACCAAAAGTTGCCGTTACTTTGGCTGTGCTCATCGCCATACCTAGCTTGCCTGTTACAGAGAAAGCATCGGCAACAGGATAAGACCCAACCGCAGATACCTGAAAGCTTGTTACCTCCCCTTCGACCGTAAGACCGCCACCTGTAGCCGTAGCCGTGCCATAATTTCCATAGCCAGCTTCTACCGCCAAACTAGGCATCACTTGGTAACCTACCGCGCCACGAAACGCGGTATCCGTTTCCTCACAAGTTGCAGCACCAGCAGCAGCATCACAAAAACCATTCAGCGTCGATTGCCCCACATCAACTGCGCCGTAGAACTTGCCGACCTCCGCAGCCAACGCCTGTCCCGAAACACCTGCCAATAAAACTGCCGCCGCCAACCCCAATTTAATTTTTTTCATCTTAACGACCTCATCAGATAAATGGCCGATTCACCATGAACCAGCCAGGGTGCATTATGCGGGGGGGGGGGGGTAGTCAAGTCAAGTGGTTTGTTGCTGCGCGTATCTATAGTGCCCGATGTAGCGTGGCGAAAGTTGGCGCAGCAGGAAAAATTTTATTCGTGTTATTTATAGGGAAACATTAAATAAGTCGTCATTCCCGCGCAGGCGGGAATGACGGGAATTTGAATTTTTAGCGGAACCTTGAAAAATCGGTGTTATTTATAGATCAGAACTTCTGGCTGGCTTTGATGCCTATTTCAACGGTGTTGTTGGCGGGTTCGATAAATCTTCCTCTAGTTGGAATGCCATTCACCATCACTGTTGCAGGTACAACATTAGAGTCAGCGATATTCCAGTAGTGCGCATAGGGGCCAATTGCCCATTTGCTTTGCGTGTACATCACGCTGAATTTCAGCCCATAACCGCTGGTTTGGCTATTGGTGAAATCACTGTTTCTAGGATGGACATCCGACAATTTGGAAGTCTGCGTGCCCGCCAAAAATAGATCATATTCCGCCATGATGGCTAAGCGGGCTTGACCATTGATTCGGCTGCGATGATGGAAGCCGATGGGCACATAAAAATAATTACTTTCACGGCGATAGCCAAAAAATCCGGTGTTGGTCATGCCGCGTCCATCGTGATACAGATAACGGTAGCCCGCGCCGATGTAGGGCGCAAAAACGACATCACGCATCGCATAATCTGCGCCTGCCAGCACGCGTACTTCCATATATAAATTTTGGTGGTCGGCAGCACTGCCCGTGCCGTTGCTGTCGTAGTCGACTAGGCCAAAAGCATAGCGCGCTTCGCCGCGCACAAAGCGTTCATTGGCTAAGGCTTGAGTGCCTTGCATTTCTACGCCAAACATCGCGCCCTTGAGCGACATTAAACCCGGCTCTTTGTATTGATATGAGGCGAAGGACAAGCCAATTTCTTTGCTCGTTTCGGTGTTTAGCGCGAGAGATTGCGCGTGAGCGGTGGAGGAAAGTAACAGAGCAGAAAGTATGGCGAGTGTGGCGGCAATTTTTTTCATGAATGCATCCTATGTGGGTTTAACTTATTTCTTTCACTATATGTTGCTGCCTGCGGCTAATAGGTAACTGTTCACTTAGGCCCTTTAATTTAACAGTCCAATGTGTTTCATTCGTATCGGCTTCGGTTAATTTTTCAAATCCCTCAATGGATTTTTTTGCCACCAAACAGTTGCGGTGGATGCGTATAAATATTTCTGCAAATTCTTGCTCCAACGCGTTGAGTGATTCTTCGATCAAATATTCGCGCGCCAGTGTACGCACAGTGATGTATTTTAATTCGGCGCGCAGATAGAGAACTTGTTCGATGGGGATGAGATAAACTTTTCCGCGTTCGTGGGAGGATAAATTTCGGCGTGCTTGCGAGGTGAGCTTACGCAACACCTCGGCTTGTATTTTTACTGCGGTGCGGGCGCGTAGCAGCGTATCCAGCAAACGCTGTTGGCGTATGGGTTTGAGCAGGTAGTCGATGGCGTGTAGCTCAAACGCTTTAATCGCGTAAGTGTCATACGCGGTGGTAAAAATAATGGCGGGCGGGGGCGACATTTTGTTGAGATGCTGCGCCAGCTCGATGCCGTCCATCTGCGGCATACGAATGTCCACCAGCACCACATCGGCGGGCGTGGCGGAGAGTTGATCGAGTGCCTGTTGCCCGTTGGCCGCTTCCCCCAGTAATTTTAGTGGTATGTGTTGGGCGCAATCTTGCAACAATTCTTTCAGGCGATTGCGCGCGGGCGGCTCATCATCCACGATGAAAATAGTGAGCGGTGCGGAGTGTGTGATGCTGGCAATGTTCATGAATATTTAGCCTGATCTGCCGTTGATTCCTGATTTGTCGTTGATTTAGATTTAAGATACGGCAACACGATCTGCACACGGTAAAAATCTGCGCCTGATTCTACGGTGTAACTCGCCTCAATATCAAACTGTAGCGCCAGCCGTTCGCGTATATTAACCAACGCCATTTTGTTGCCACTATGGCTGGGCTCACGTAAAGCCCGTGGATTGGTCATCTCCAGATGCAGGGCATCATCCTTTTTATAAAACTTAATGTCGATCACGCCGCCTTGGGCGAGCGGTTCTATACCGTGATAAACCGCATTTTCCAGCAGGGGCTGCAATATGAAAGGCGGAATCAGCGCGTCATCGGGTAAGTTTTCACACCGCCAATTCACCTGCAAACGCTCGCCCAAACGCAGTTTTTCCAAGGCTAAATATTGTTTGGCCAATAATATTTCTTGTTGCACGGGCAGTAAATCGCTGGCATGAGACATGGCGGTGCGAAATAAATCGGCCATATCTTCTAATGCGGCTTCTGCTTTTTTTGGGTCGGCGCGCACGATGCCGAGCACGGCATTGATGGTGTTAAATAAAAAATGCGGACGGATGCGCGCCTGCAAAGCCTGCAATCTGGCTTGGTGTAGCGCGGGCGAAAGTGCTTGCGTGCGTAATTTAAAATACATCAGCAGTAGCGCGGTAATCGCGCCAGCAGACAGCACATTGCGCCACATATAATAATTTTCATTTACCATATTTTGTGGAATATAAAGTAGGCTGCCCCAGTTTTGAATGGTGAAGGTGACCATGCTCACCAGCACTATTACAAGCGCAATGCTTTGCGGGTAGCGCAGCTTGGCCAATAGAGGGTGCAATATAAACAGCAGCAACAAATTAGATAACAACACGGGTTGCAGTAATGCGGAGACGATTACGATTTGCTGCACGCCCTCTTGCCAGGACGCGGCGCGTGCAAAAATCGCCAGCATGACCATGCCGTTGACCAACAACATGATGCGCAAGATTACGCCCAAGCTGCGGAAGTTGGGCAACACATCGGGCATGGCGTTTTGATTTATAATTTGCGGCCTCACTCAAAATTCTTAATTTACGCTGCACATTCTGGACAATAGCCGATGACGATGCAAGATAAAGAAACGAAATCCGAAACAATCACCGGACAAACGTGGTCTGGGCGGTTTAACGAACCTGTCGCAGAATTGGTCAAACGCTATACCGCCTCGGTCGAATTTGATAAACGGCTGGCACGGGTGGATATTCGCGGCTCGCTCGCCCACGCAAAAATGTTGGCGGCGTGCAGCATCATCACCGCGCATGATTTGCGCGACATTCAGCGCGGGATGGCGCAGATCGAAAACGAAATTCTCGCTGGCGAATTTGTGTGGCGGCTGGATTTAGAAGACGTGCATCTTAATATCGAAAAACGGCTCACTGCGCTAGTGGGCGATGCGGGAAAAAGATTGCACACGGGCCGCTCGCGCAACGACCAAGTGGCAACCGATATTCGACTTTATTTGCGCGGCGCGATTGACGAAATCAAGCAGCATATCCACACGATGCAAACCGCGCTACTCGATTTAGCCACCCACCACACGCACACTATCATGCCCGGTTTTACGCATTTGCAAGTGGCGCAGCCCGTGAGTTTTGCGCATCACCTGATGGCTTATTTTGAAATGTTAAAACGCGATGCACAGCGTTTAACGGATTGCCGTGCTCGTGTTAACCGCTTGCCG
>JANONT010000249.1:0-1774 GCA_031420955.1 Candidatus Nitrotoga sp.
ACGTTTTGTTCAAAGGGTAAGTTAGAGGAATCGACCATCACGCCGTTGCAGCCTAGGCGGATGCCACGTTCGGCGGATTGCAGGCTCGCGCCGTGATCTAGGTGTATGGCGACTGGGACGAGACAGCGGCGGGCAGCAGCCACGGTGGCGGCCATGGCTAGATCAAAATCAAAGTATTCGAAATGGGATTCAGCGAGGCTGATGATGACGGGTGCGCGCTGCTTTTCAGCGGCGATGATGATTCCCTCAAGGAAATCGAGACTGACTAAATCGAATGCACCTACGGCGTACTTTTCCTGATACGCGTGGCGCAACATGTCGCCCATATCAACGAGTGGCATAGTATGACCTCACAGCAGTGGTTTGTGGGTTTAGCTACGGAAACGCTGAAATGACTGCGCGGGCGAATTGCTGCGTTGCTCGGTACTCGGAATCCTCATGCACACCACGTACACTCCGGTTCCTGCGCGCCGTGCGCCTTGCACTTCTTCCCGCTCGCCGATTTAATCAGCGTTTCCCTACATTTACGATTGCTTGTTACGGAAAATTTTATTTGCTCGGTATCAATATGGAGTTATTGATGGGAAAAAATATTAGGATAATTTTTCCCAAGTGCTAAAACAGGCTATTGCGTGCTGTTTGCACCTTCATCGCCATCCAAATCAACCTTGCCTTCTTTGAATACGCGGCTGACCAAAATATCTTCTGGCTCTAGGGTCATCAAATCAAGTTTGGTTAATCTTTTACTTGAGTTGGCGAACAGGCGGTTAGCTTGGCGCAAGCGGGCGCGATCCAAGGCGTTACGCACCGAACGGGCATTAGCGAAGTGGGTCATGCCCATGCGTAGCGGCAGGTATTGGGCGAAAGCTTTTTCACCATCCGCGCTGAAGCGGTAGTTTTGTTGCGCCAGCATGAGTTTTGCGATGACTAGCAATTCTTCCGGCGAATAATCGGGGAAATCAATATGGTGTGCAATGCGTGAGCGCATACCGGGATTGCTTTCAAAAAATTTGTCCATGCGATTTTTGTAGCCCGCCAGAATCACCACTAAATCATCGCGATTATTTTCCATGACTTGCAGCAAAATTTCGATGGACTCTGCGCCATAGTCACGTTCATTTTCTGGCTTGTACAGATAATAAGCTTCGTCGATAAACAGCACCCCGCCCATGGCTTTTTTGATGACTTCTTTGGTTTTGGGCGCGGTGTGGCCGATGTATTGACCGACCAGATCGTCGCGGGTGACTGAGACCAAATGGCCTTCACGCACATAGCCCAAGCGATGCAAAATCTCTGCCATACGCAGCGCGACGGTGGTTTTGCCGGTGCCAGGGTTGCCGGTGAAGCTCATGTGCAGAGTGGGCGAGGCCGCGCTTAAATTCATTTTCCTGCGCACGCGATCCACCAGCAGTAGTGCGGCGGTTTCGCGAATGCGAGTTTTAACAGGCTTGAGGCCGACCAAATCGCGGTCAAGCTTGTCAAGAATTTCGGTGACGTTGGAAGCGGTCAACTCGGCAGCGAGGTCGATGGGCGTGTCGTCAGCAAAAACGGTGGGTATATTGATTTCGGTCATGATGTGGCCTTATGAAAAAGAGAAATTCTGAATAAATTTTTGTGTTGCCTAAACTTATTCAGAAGCTCCCTCCGCCTCTGCAATCTCGTGTTGAGATGCAGAGGAGAAAAAACGGGAACAGCTGTACTGCTATTACGGTACTGCAATTACATCGCTAAATTAATAGCGCTCGCCTTCCGGTTTGTCAGTCGCATAGGAGTG
>JANONT010000250.1:0-1789 GCA_031420955.1 Candidatus Nitrotoga sp.
GGCGATGCGCGTGCTGTCCACGCGGCTCATCTGCCCCGCGCCCACGCCCAGCGTTGTGCCATTTTTGCAGAATACGATGGCGTTGGATTTCACATATTTGGCCACGCGCCAAGCGAACAGCAGGTCGTGCAGTTGTTCCGCGCTCGGCTGAATTTTGCTGACCACGCGCAGGTCTTTTTCCTGAACATTGAGCGCATCGGGCGATTGCACCAGCAAGCCGCCGCTTACGCGCTTGGTATCGAAAGGGTTGTGTGCATCTGATAGCGGCACGGTGAGCACGCGCACATTTTGTTTGGCGGCGGTGATTTTGAGCGCGGCTTCAGTCGCGCTGGGCGCAATAATCACTTCGACAAATTGCTGGCTGGTGATGGCGGTAGCGGTGGCTGCATCCAATTCGCGGTTGAAGGCAATAATCCCGCCAAAGGCCGAGGTGGGATCGGTGGCATAAGCCGCTTGATAAGCCTGCAAGGGCGTTTCAGCAATCGCCACGCCGCAGGGATTGGCGTGTTTCACAATTACACACGCGCTTTGTGAGAACGTTTTTACACACTCCCACGCCGCATCGGCATCGCCAATATTATTGTAGGAAAGTGCTTTGCCCTGCACTTGCAAATAGTCGGCGATGCCGCCCGGCACGGCATTCAGGTCACGATAAAAAGCCGCGCTCTGGTGCGGGTTTTCGCCGTAGCGCATGTCCTGCACCTTGGCGAAATTCAAATTGATTTGTTCGGGATACACGCTGCGTGTGCCGTCCGCGTTGAGGGTGGTGAGGTAGTTGCTGATGGCGCTGTCATACGCGGCAGTGTGCGAAAACGCTTTTTTTGCCAGATCAAAACGGGTGGCATCGGACAGTGCGCTAGCGTTGGTTTGCATCTCGGCCAGCAGATCAACGTAATCGTTGGGGTCGGTGACGATCGCCACATGCGGGTGATTTTTCGCGGCGGCGCGCACCATAGTCGGGCCGCCGATGTCGATATTTTCGATGGCATCTGCCAGCGTGCAATGAGCTTTAGCGACGGTGGCGTTGAACGGGTAAAGATTCACCACCACCAGATCAATATTAGGCAGCGCGTGTTGCTGCATGGTGGCGACATGCGCGGGCAGATCGCGTCGCCCTAAAATACCTGCGTGAATTTTCGGGTGCAAGGTTTTGACGCGACCATCCAACATCTCCGGAAAGCCGGTGTAGTCGGATACCTCGGTCACTGGCACACCTGCATCGGCCAATAATTTCGCTGTGCCACCCGTGGATAAAATAATGATGCCTAATTGTTGCAAACCTATTGCTAATTCGAGTATGCCGGATTTGTCTGAGACACTGAGTAGAGCTCGTTTGATGGATACCATTATTTTGACGACCTGAGAGAGGCATTTTTACCGTTGAGTTGAGTGGGCTGCAATCTATTTTGAGCGCGCCGCTCGGGGCGAGTGACCGGGAGAGTGCGGGAAGGAGTATTGCGCTCGTCGTACTGTAATAATTTTTTACGCAGTGTATTGCGGTTTAATCCTAACAATTCTGCCGCACGCGTTTGGTTGCCGCCCGCGTGATGCATCACGGTTTCGATGAGCGGCTTTTCCACGCAATTCATCACCATTTCGTGTATCGCCGAGGCGGGGTCTTCGCCATCCAAATCCTTAAAATAACGATCAACCGCTTGGCGCACGTGGCGCGCCATTTCATTTTCTTCCACGATGCCATTAGGTAATTTTTTTTTCACGCGACCTGCTCCCCCATATTGTTTAATTCTAATTCGGCGTAATGCAAACGCTCGCCGCGCTGTAATTGCTC
>JANONT010000251.1:0-6529 GCA_031420955.1 Candidatus Nitrotoga sp.
CAGTGCTTGCATAGCGTGCATATTGTATCGTCCAACCCGTTTGTTGAAGCTGGCTGATTTGCCCATGTTCATTGCGCTCCAACGCAAACTCGCTATCTGGTGCGGGCAGTGCCAGCACCCAGTAGCGCAGGCCATTAAGCGGCAACGGCCACCCCAATACTTGCTGGGTGAGTGCCTCGGTATTATGTGCGGTGTAATGTTTGCCTGACGCATCCAACACCACACCGTCAGCGTTTTGATAAATGCGCGCAACGGTTTGTCCGAGCGGCGCAAACAATAAAATTTCATCATCTTTTATCGTGTGCGTCCAACGCACGTTAGCCGAAGTGCGTTCGCCATTATGTCTTACCGCGATACGCCCATTCATCACAAATGGCGCATGTTCGATTTGCGCGGGGCGCACCACAGTGGGCGGCACAGAGGCCATGCTGGCGCAGCCTGCAAACAATGTGGGCAATAACAGAAAAAACAGGCGACGCATTTTAAGGTTGGAATTTTTTAATCACACTGAGTAGCACACTGTTATCTGGATAATCTTTAAGTGCTTGCTGCCATATTTTTTTAGCTTCATCTTTATTGCCCTGCACCCACAACACCTCGCCCAGATGCGCGGCAATTTCTGGATCAGGATTTGCCGCATACGCACGCCGCAAAAATTCTAGGCTCTTGGCCAAATCGCCCAGCCGATAATAGCCCCAGCCCATGCTGTCGGTAATCGCAGCATCGTCTGGAGCCAGCGCGTAAGCTTTTTCGACAAGCTGCATGCCTTCTTGCACACGCTCGTTGCGATCCAAAAAATCATAGCCGAGTGCGTTGTACGCTTGGGCGTGATCGGGCTTCAATTCAATCAACTTACGCATCATTTTTTCGAAGACATCGCGCTTGCCCATTAGGCTGGCGACCATACCCGCCTCGTACAACAACTCCGGATGGTCGGGCATTTTTTTCAAACTTTGCGCCAGCACCTGCGACGCTTCCTCATATTTTTTCGCCTCGCGCAGCCATTGCGTTTCGATCAACACCACTTGCACGCGCTGCTGATTATTCTCGACTGGCATCGCACGTAAGTGTTGCCGTGCTTCCTCTTGCTTGCCGAGTTTGTTCAACAAATACGCCACCTTCAAATTAGCCGGAAATGCATACTCTCCCGTTTGCACTTTGTGATAATTTTCCAGTGCTTCCGCGTCCTGTTTTTTTGCTTCACTAAGTTGCGCCAAGTAATAATAAATGCCGTTCGAATCTTTTTTTCCATTCGCCAGTGCCTGCTTTAACTCTTGCTCGGCGCGATCCAGCTCACCCATTTCCAACGACAACAAAGCCACGGCAAAAGCCAAATCCGCGCTATCTGGAAAATCAACCAGTAGTTTTTGAAACTCCGCTCGCGCCGCTGCGTATTGTTTTTGTCCGGTTAACGCACGCGCATGAAACAAACGCATTTCGCGAGAATCGGGATAATCGACTAAATATTTTCTCACTAAGGCCAACCCCTGCAGCGGCTTATCGCGCAACAAAAATTGCGCCTCTAACATGGTCGCACCATCCCACGACGGACGCAAAATGCGCGCTTGCTGCACAGCCTGCAATGCGATTTCATTTTTGCCTGCGGCATCGGCGGCCTGCGCCAAAGTCCATTGCGCCTCAGGCACTTTAGGATAAGGTTTGGCTAACTCATGCACCAGCGTATACATCGCAGCCTTATCCGGATAGCGTGCCAGCAACGGGTAAATCTGCAAAAATATTTCGCCGTTATTCACCACATCTGCCGCCAATAGCTCGACCAGTTGAGTGCGCGCTTCTTCTAATTTTCCGCCGCTTAATAAAATAGTCGCTAGCCCCTGCCGTGCTTGCATAGACTTCGGCTCTAGCTCTTGCCACAAGGCAAATGCCTCGCGCGATTTTTCTATTTGCCGCGCCTCATAAGCCAAGCGTGCGGCTTGGGCAGCCAGCCTTGGGTCACGTGTGGATTTTGCAGTCGCCAGATAAATTTGCGCCGCCACATCCGCGCGCCCACGTTGCGCAGCCACATCGCCCAGCAAAATCTCGTACAAAATCTGATCAGTTAATTCTACGTTAGGCAAGGTTTGATGTTTGTTTTCTGCCTTAGCCAGAGGCACGGGCGATATGTCCTGCGACGGCACATTTTGCGGCGGCTTATGCGCGCACGCAACCATTGCCCAGGCCACACAGACCATCATTGCAACACGTTTTAGATTCATCAAAATTCCTATACTAAAATTTCCAAATCAAAAAAAATCTCTATCACCAAAAATTCTATAACCAGGCCCATGTAGTGCCGAGGTAAAATCACGCACTTTCCAAAAACGCATCATCAAATTGGATAACGCATATTAGGTTATATTGACCCCCCCGCACAACATGCCCACCCCCATCACCCTGTCTGCATGCAATTTACACCACCGCTACGGCCAGCGCGAAATCATTTGCGATGTATCGCTGGAGTTGCGGCGCGGCCAAGTATTGGGTCTACTCGGCCACAATGGTGCTGGGAAAAGCACCACCTTGCAGGCACTGGCAGGCGCGTTAACGATACACAGCGGACAGATTGAAATAGGCGGTTTTAATCTGCAACAACACCCACAAGAGGCAAAATCACACATCGGATTTTTGCCCGAAACCCCGCCACTGTATCGCGAAATGCGCGTCAATGATTACCTGATATTCGCCGCCAAATTGCATCGCATGCAGCCCGCGAATATTGCTGACGCACTCACGCAAACCAAGCAAAAATGCGGCTTGCAGGAATGTGGCAAGCAAATCATCGGCACGCTTTCCAAAGGCTATCAGCAGCGCGTGGGCATCGCGCAAGCCATCATCCATCAACCACAAGTGATTATTTTAGACGAGCCTACCGTCGGCCTCGACCCCACGCAGATTAAGGAAATTCGCACGCTCATCCGCGATCTGGGCAATGTCTACAGCGTGATTTTATCTACCCATCTATTAAGCGAAGTGGAAAATATATGTGATCGCGTAGAGATTTTGCATCACGGGAAAATAATCTACAGCGATAGCAGCACCGCCATGCAACAGCATGATATGCAATTAGGTTTTATTGTCAGCCTGCTTGCACCGCCTAACTTGAGCGTGTTGCAGGCACTCGATAGCGTAACTCAGGTGGAGCAACTTTCGCCTACGCAGTTTAAAATTTTGCATACTGCGGATGCTCATTTCAGTGCAACCCTGCTCGCCCTCGCCGCAAAAAGCGGCTGGCAAGCGCAACAGCTCACTCCGCTCAAAGCGCGTCTGGAAGACGTGTTCACTCAACTCACGCAAGACCCGCAAGACCCATTAACGTGATTATTTAATATGATTTTAACCATCGCCCACAAAGAAATTCGCAGCCTGTTTGCCGCGCCCTCCACCTGGCTAATACTGGCCGCATTACAATTTATTTTTGCATTATTATTTTTATCGCGCTTGGATGCTTATTTGCAAATACAAATTGATCTCAGCAAATTAGCCAACCCACCCAGCGCGACACTAGTCATCGCCGCCCCGCTATTTGACTCGCTCGCACTCATTCTGCTGATGTTAATTCCCATATTTACCATGCGCCTCATCGCTGAAGAACGCCGCAACCAAACACTGGTTTTATTAAAATCCGCACCCATTTCCAGCACGCAAATTGTGTTGGGGAAATTTTTAGGGCTGTTTATTTTTATCGCACTCATCATTCTCGCCTGCTCAATCATGGCCATGACACTGGCTCTGGGCACGCCTGTGGACTACGGCCTGTTAATACTAAATGGCTTGGGACTGTTACTATTAGCTGCGAGCTACACCGCGTTGGGTCTGTATTTTTCCGCGCTCACCACGCAACCTGCGGTGGCGGCAATCAGCAGCATCGCCATGCTTTTTGGGCTGTGGCTGTTAGAGAAAATCGCATCCGACGGCAACGCTGCCCTGTCTATCATCAGCCCCACGCAACATTTTAAAAGCTTCAACAACGGCCTGCTCAACAGCACCGACTTCATATTTTTTATATTGTTTGGCACCACCTTTATCATGCTGACCATACAGCACTTAAAAAATGAATAAGGCCAAGTACGCAATCTTCAGCGCGCTGCTGTTAGCTGGGGCGATTGCGCTATACCAGCTTGCAGCAAGCTTCACAGTGCAGCACGATGTCACGCACAACGCCCGCAACAGCCTCAGTGCCAGCAGTGTCGCCGTGCTCAAGCAATTGCCAGAGCCGCTGCAGCTGACCGTGTACGCCACTGAGCAAGATGTGACGTTGGGCGATTTGCATAAACTCGTGCGTGACTTTGTCGCGCTCTATCAACGCTATAAACCCGACATCACCCTAACTTTTATTGATCCCATTAAACAACCCGAAGAAGCGCGTCGGGTCAACATCAAAACCAATGGCGAAATGATTGTGCGATACGCTGGGCGTAGCCAACACCTCATCACGCTTAACGAGCAATCTCTGACCACCGCGCTGCTGCGTTTGGCGCGCAGCCAAAATCAATTACTGATGTATTTAGATGGGCACGGCGAACGCAAATTAGAAGGCATGGCCAACCATGATCTGGGCGATTTTGGGCGCAAGCTGCAACAAAATGGTTTACGCCTAAGTGCGCTCAACTTGGCTCTGGTACAGGATGTTCCGGATAATGCCAGCGTGTTGTTGGTCACCCATCCGCAAATAAATATGCTGCCGGGCGAGACCAAAAAATTATTGCATTACATCGAACGCGGCGGAAATTTACTGTGGCTGGTGGATGCCGAACCGCTACGTGGTTTAGAAAATCTCGCCACCACGCTGGGCATTAAATTGCCGCCCGGCGTGGTGCTCGACCCCGCTGCCGCAGAAATGAACGCGCCACTTAATTGGACGATTAGCACACGCTACCCAGCGCATGTCATCACCCAAAATTTTGATTTAATCACCGCCTTTCCGTTGACACGAGCTGTCGTACCACAACCTAAAACAGAATGGCGCACGCTGCTGGAAACTGCGCCACGTGGGTGGCTTAGCCGCAGTCACCAAGCCAGCCAATCTGGCTTGAACAAAGCCCCCTCATTTAATTCAGCGCAAGATATGCGCGGCCCGGTGTCCATCGCACTTGCCTTGCAACGCACCATCAACAATCGCGAGCAACGCATCGTCGTGATCGGCAATGCTACGTTTTTAGCTAACGCTTTTGTTGGTAACGGCGGCAATATGGATTTAGGAATCAACATCGTGAATTGGCTGGCGGGCGAAGAAAAATTGATCGCCATGCAACCGCGCACCGTGCGCGACGGCAACATTATCTTGAGCACAACTCAACTCAGCAGCATCTTAATTGTGAGCATCATCGTCCTACCCGCTTTGTTTTTATTGATTGGTGGCATGCTGTGGTGGCGCAGAAAAAATACCGAAAAAAATTGAGGGAGAAATAAAAGCCATGCCTGAACTACCCGAAGTTGAAACCACACTACGCGGCTTAGAGCCACACCTGCTAAAGCAAACCGTCACCGATGTCATCATCCGCACGCCGCAATTGCGCTGGGCGATTCCGCAGCAATTGCCGCACCTGCTGCGGAACAAAACCATACGCGCACTGCATCGTCGCGCAAAATATTTGCTGATTGAATTCGACCACGGCGCACTTATTTTGCACCTGGGCATGTCCGGCAGTTTGCGTCTGCTACCCGCCGACACCCCCGCGCAAACACACGAACATTTCGATTTAATTTTAGCCAACGGCACGCTCATGCGGCTGCGTGATCCGCGCCGGTTTGGCGCGGTGTTGTGGCATATCGGCGATCCAAAATTGCACCCACTGCTGGCGAAATTAGGGGTCGAGCCGCTAGAGGAAAATTTCACAGGCGCGTATCTTTTTCAAGCAACACGCACGCGCAATGCCGCCATCAAACTCATCATCATGGACCATCACATCGTTGTCGGTGTAGGCAATATTTATGCAAACGAAGCACTGTTTCATGCGGGCATACGTCCAGAATTAGCTGCCAGTAAATTAAGCCGCCCACGCAGTGCGCGCCTCGTGCAAACCCTGCGCGAAACTTTAACAGCCGCCATCGCACAAGGCGGCAGCAGTCTGCGCGACTTCGTCGGCAGCGATGGCAACGCGGGATATTTCCAACAAAACTATTACGTCTATGATCGCGCCGGAAAACCCTGCCGCACCTGCCACACCGCGATTAAACAAATCACCCAAGGGCAGCGTTCAAGTTTTTATTGTCAGGTTTGCCAGAAATTGGATTGATTAAAATAGCGTCGCGGCTTGAAGACGTGTAACGCTTACAGCCGCGCGGATTTTTCAATTTAAACATTCTGCGTTCGTTCAGTATAATGTCAGGAGCAAGACGGGTCTGCTGACCACATTTTTAACTGCACATTAAGTTTTTAAAGGAGCCCCATCATGAGCCAATATCAAATCGCCGTTATTGTCGGCAGTCTGCGTAAGGAATCATTCAACAACAAATTAGCCATTGCTATTACAAAATTAGCCCCGCCAGAATTCTCGTTCAAGCAAGTGCCCATTGGCGATCTGCCGCT
>JANONT010000252.1:0-3173 GCA_031420955.1 Candidatus Nitrotoga sp.
GTATTGGATACGTTTGAGGTAGGCGACAATGTTTTTGTGCGCGCCTTGTATGTGGAAAAATCTGACCATGTTGAGAAATCCAGCAATACCTTGTGGGTCGGCACCTCGGTCGGGGTGCATGAAATTGATCTCGCCACCCAAATGCCACGCAATACCTTCACGCGCAAACACGGCCTCGCCAATGAATATGTTTTCGCGGTGAACGTCGATAGCCAAGGCTATAAATGGTTTGGCACAAATGCGGGCGGTGCGTCACGTTATAAGGATGGGCTGTGGAAAACCTATTTCCCCCTGCATGGGTTGGCCGATTATTGGGTTTATTCTTTCGCCAATGATTTGCAAGGTGATGTGTGGATAGGCACTTGGTATGGTGTGAATCACTTCGATGTTGAATCGCAAAAATTAACCACTTACGTCAAAGAGCTGGTTAATGAGTGGGTCTATGGTATAGCCGTAGATGCACAGGGCAGGGTGTGGTTCGGCACGGAAGGTGGCGTGTCCATGTTTGACAACCGCAGGTCAGATGCGCGGCACAAATGGCGCGCTTGGACACATCAAGATGGCCTCGGCGCGCCTAATGCGGAAGGGTTGGCAAGCAGCCCCAACACCGGTTTGGGCACGCGCTCGCGGCATGATCTGGCGATACAAATGGGCAGTGGCGCGAGCTATAATCCCAGCTATGTATTTGCCTTGTTAGCCGCGCCAGATAACACTATTTGGGCGGGAACGTGGGGCGGCGGCGCAGCGCAGTTTGATGGCAAAGCTTGGAAAAATTTTACGCGTAAAGACGGCCTCGCAGGCAATATTGTTTTTTCTATCGCCAGCGATGCGAAGGGTGTGTTGTGGTTTGGCACGGACAATGGCGTGTCGCGTTACGATGGCAAAACTTGGCGCAACTTTCGGCAGCAAGATGGGCTGTTGAGTAATAGTATTTATGCTGTGGCGGTCACGCCAAATGGCGATGTTTGGGCGGGCAGTAGGCGTGGCGTGACGCGCATTGGGCAGGGATCGCCGAGTAAGCCTTCCCAATAATTATGCTATGAGCATCGCTAAAAATCCAACTTCCACCCGCAAGGGGCAGACCGTGGTTGTAAAGCCGATGAATCGGCAACAACCACGCACCGTCGCCATACTGTGTTGCGCACAAAAAACAATTCCTCACATATCAAAACGTATGCGTCGCCATAATTTTTTACTCGCGCCGTGTCTGGCTTAGGAATTTGAATTTTTAGAGGCACCCTATGACAAATGACGAGTTAAACCAAGAAAATATGAAAATTAAATGTACGGGGCGTGCGCTAATCGCGACAATTTTGTTGTTGCCGCTGCTGGTATTTGTGGTAACGCCGAACGTGTGGGCGGCAGAAGCCGCGACAAAATCGGAGCGTGCAGGTACGGGTGAATTTAATCAAAAAGAAAAGTTTACCCATTTTCGCGTGGGTAATAAAAATGTGAAATCTATTTACGCGGATGGGCCGGTGATCTGGGTTGGCACGACGGGTGGGGTGATACGTTACGACACGCGCGATGATGCGTTTAAGATGTATGGCGCGGGCAGCGGGCTGCTGTCGAACGGGGTATTTTTCGTTGGCAAAATTAAAGGAAAAGTTACCGTCGGCTCGTATGGCGGTGGGTTGTCGCAATTTGATGAAGCTAACGCAAGCTGGCAGCATTTCAATATCCCCGATGGTCTGGGCGATGCCTTTGTTTATGACGTGTTGGAGGTGGCGAATGGCGACATTTGGATTGCGACCTGGTCGGGCGCAAACCGAGTGCGTGGCGGCGATTTGCGCGACCCGACCAAGTGGGATTTATTCACCATCGCCAATACCAACGGCGGCTTGCCGAATGATTGGGTATACGGCTTGGCCGAGGGCAAAAAAGGCGAATTGTGGTTAGCGACCGAGGGTGGGGTCGCGCGTTTTGCTAACAACAAGTGGGAGAATTGGAATCACGCTAAAGGCATAGGCGCGCCGTTTGAAAAAGTAAAAAATGCGATAGATTTTAAGGGGGACACCGGACAAGCGTCCGACCATCATGCCAAGCAAAAACAGGAAATGGGTTTGCAGGCCGTGAATGTGGCGTACAACCCCAACTACATCATCGCGCTGGAAGTGGATTATGCTGGGCAAGTGTGGGTGGGGACGTGGGGCGGCGGGTTGTCGCGGTACGACGGCAAAAAATGGGAAACCTTTAGTACGTTGGAAGGGCTGCCCGGCAACCACGTTTTTATGTTGCATCAGGATGCCCTGCGGCAGATGTGGATAGGCACAAACAAGGGCTTGGCGTTGTGGCAAAAGGGTAAATTCAAGGTGATGACCACCGCCGATGGCTTGTTTGATAACAATGTGTTTGCCATGGCGACGGTGGCGGATGGAGGTAAATGGGTGGGCAGTTATGGTGGGGTGGCTTATTTGCGTCCCATAGCGAGCCGTTGAGTTACCCGGCAGGTTGTAGTGAGGCGAGCTTGGTTCTTGGCACGCAAGCTGCTAGCAACTCCCTGAACGCTTTCTCGCCAGCACTTTTTGCATCGCGATCAAAGCGGAGTTCGAAAGTGAACCGGGGGAGTGGCGATGAAATCTGCGATCTGGGTAGGGTGGTTGTTTGGGCTGAGTGTGCTGGCGTTGAGCGGGTTCGCTCAAGCTGATGACGGGACGGATGTTTACAAACAAGTTTGTGCGGTATGTCATTCGACAGGCATGACGGATACGCCGCAACTCGGTAACCAAGCTGATTGGAACAATAGAATGTTGTTGGGTCGGGCGGCCTTGCTGCGCTCGGTACTGGCGGGCAAGGGCGCGATGCCACCCAAAGGGGGCGATGCTTCGCTGTCGGACAGCCAGGCGGAGGCGGCATTGGATTACATGCTATCCAAGATAAACATGCTTCAGGGAGTTAACACGCTGTCGGGCGCAAAGAAGCCTTAGTGTTTTCGCGTAAAATGCGGGACACGCAATAAATAAACCAGCAATAAAAAACAAGTGAGTGGAGTAAACATGGCAGATTCAAAAATCAAATTTTTAGGCGGATCTCACGCTTTGGTCTGGCTCGGTAGCGCGCTGATGCTGGGGCTGTCGGCTTGTGTGCAAGTTCCTAAAAATGCGCCCACAGAAAACGCGCCGCTGGTTTTTCCTTCTCCGCCGGATCAGCCACGCTTTGTTTATGAGCGCACT
>JANONT010000253.1:0-13273 GCA_031420955.1 Candidatus Nitrotoga sp.
GTATCCACTTTGTCGTCAGCGGTAACGGCCACATTAGCTCCACCTTGATGAACATAATTGGTGCCACCAATAAAGCCTAAACCCACCTGCATTGCCCAATCACCCACGGAAGGAGTGACAGCAACACGCAGTAGATTAGACTTGAATGCCACTGCCGTTCGCCCTGCGCCTTTCCCATCCTCTGGAGCCAGAAAATTAGGCGAAAAACGGCTGAAGCTGATGTAGCCTATATCGTGCTTGGCAGAAAATGCAAAGCCCGTCGCCGGTCCCGCCCCCATGCCCGTGTATTGCTGCGCGGAAGTATCTAGGCGATGCGCCGCCCAACGCACACCACGCGTTTGCCCAGTGCTGGAAAGATCATAACCATAGAATGGTCCCAGCGCATCGGTGAAATATGGAACAATCCCTAACTTCGTATCGCCCACATCAAACAGAATGGGCATTTTGAAGCCCGCCACGACGGCTGGCGCGTTGGTGTTGCCTTCAAACAAAAATCCAATGTTATTGGAAATACGCCCACCGAAAAACAGGCTGAATTCATCCGGAATATTCCACTCGCCGCTGTTGGTGGTGGTGCCAGAAACCGTGCCAGCAGGGTCTTTACCATTGGTTTTGAGGTAGCGCGCTTTAAACAACAACGCGGCATTCAAGTCAGGTGCGAGTGACAGATGATCGCCTTCAATAGCCGGCTCCTGCGTGCCGATCATGGTATAACCGCCTGCTTTAAAAGCTTGGCCGAAGGTATTTAATACGGGGAAATGCTGTTGGTGACAGGCCGCGCAGGCCATGCCAGTTTGACGTGCGAATGCGGGGACGGCAAACGCGCTGGGCGCAAATGCAATTGCTGCCAGTATTCCTGCTAATGCGGTATAAATTATTTTTTTCATGTATTGAACTCCCTTATTTGAGTTGAGATTATTCCAAATAATCCGCCCATTAAATTGATGTAATTTAATGGGCGTTGGCGTAACCATAACATGCCACTGTGGATGCCAGCAATAATTCTTAAAACTCGGCAGGACAGCAGTTTAAGGCGGCGTTATGCGGGCTGATCCAGCGCGTTAAAAATCCGCTGGCGTATGGTGTCCACGCTGCCGATGCCGGACACATTGATGCAACGCGGCGCACGCGCTACCGCACTTTTCCCCCACGCCGCATAATATTCCACCAGCGGTTTGGTTTGCTCGTGATACACCTGCAAGCGTTTTTTCACCGTGTCGGCATGGTCATCGGGGCGTTGCACTAAATCTTCACCCGTCTCATCATCTTTGCCTGCGATTTTGGGTGGATTAAATTTTAAGTGATAAGTGCGCCCGGACGCAGGATGCACGCGGCGGCCATCCATGCGCTGAATAATGTCGCTGTCCGGCACTTCAATTTCCACCACGTAATCAATCGCAATTTCCGCATCGCGCATGGCTTGCGCTTGCGCGATCGTGCGCGGAAATCCATCAAACAAAAAGCCGTGCGCGCAGTCTGTTTCTTTGATGCGCTCTTTCACCAGATTGATGATGATTTCATCCGACACCAGCCCGCCGGCATCCATTACTTTTTTGGCGGCAAGGCCAAGCGGTGTGCCCGCTTTAACCGCAGCGCGCAGCATGTCGCCCGTGGAAATTTGCGGGATGTTAAATTTTTCTTTAATGAAACTGGCCTGAGTGCCTTTGCCAGCACCCGGCGCGCCGAGGAGGATGAGTCGCATGATTTTTTGCCTGTTATGATGATGGATAAATTTAGGTTATGGGTAAATTAATTCTTGAAAAGATCGCGCACGATTTGTAAATCTTGTTCGGTATCGACCCCGCCGGGCGGTGCATCTTGCGTAATCGTTACACCAATTTTATAACCATGCCACAGAGCACGCAGTTGCTCTAACATTTCTGTTTGCTCGATAACAGCCGGTGGCAATTGGCGAAATGCGCATAAAAATTGGGCGCGGTAAGCATAGATGCCAATGTGGCGCAGGGCAGGCTGAGTATGCGTTTGAGTGTCTCGTGTAAATGGAATCGGCGCGCGGCTAAAATATAAGGCATTGTTATTCTTATCTAACACTACTTTCACGACGTTGGGGTTATTGATCGTGGCCTCATCATGTATGGGATGGCAGGCGGTGGCGATGGCGCATTCGGGATGATCGTGCAAATGTTGCGCCACCGCGCGAATCAGCGCAGGTGGCATCAGCGGTTCATCGCCTTGTACGTTGACTACAATGGTGTCATCCGCCCAGTGCATGTTCGCGGCGACTTCGGCAATGCGATCCGTGCCGCTGGTGTGATTAGCATCGGTCATGCAGGCCAGGTGGCCGTGCTCCTGTACCGCCGCTAAGATGCTGGCGTGATCGGTGGCAATCCAGACTTGTTGCGCGCCACTTTTGCGGGCCTGCTCGGCCACTCTCACCACCATAGGCTTGCCCGCAATCGGCAACAAAGCTTTGTTTGGCAGGCGAGTGGAGGCGAGCCGTGCGGGGATGACTACATGAAAATTAAGTTTCAATCCGGATAATCCATGAAGACCGTCATTCCGACAAAGTTGCTCAATCCGCTATTCGCTAAAGCGAATGCGGAATTGCAGCCGCGTAGGCGGGAATCCAGTTGATTAAAAAACTCCCACGATAGCGGGACAATATCGTTGCTTTGCGGAACTTGTCATTTGGCTGGATTCCCGCCTGCGCGGGAATGACGAGATTTCGGTTTAATGGCTTATCTGGATTCAAAGCAGTATTGTTATTTTGAAAGGTTTTCAACTTCTTCTGCCGTCATCTGGCGCGCTTCATCTGCCAGCATGACGGGAATATCATCTTTTATAGCAAAGGCCAAACGGTCAGCTTTGCAGATTAATTCTTGCTCTGTCTTGCGATAAACCAGCTGAGATTTGCACAGTGGGCAGACTAAAATTTCAAGTAGCTTGGAGTCCATAGCTTTATCCTTTGGATGCTGCTGTAGTTTTTCTGAGTGGAGTAATTTCCCCCAAAATAAATTTGATGAATGATGGTGGCAAATGGGCATCCACCCGTAGCACCCAGAATTTTTCGGTGGCGAACGCAGCGCATTTTACTGCATCTTTTTCGGTCATGAAGACTGCTTCCGCGCCCCTAAAATTTAGATCATCCGCTATAAACTGATGATGGTCTGGAAAGGGATGGGTGCGTGTTTTCATCCCCAACTCACGTAGATAATTGAAAAAGCGTTCGGGATAGGCGATACCCGCCATTGCATGATTATCAGTATGGCGAAAATCTGCAACTTTGGCTGTAATTTGTGGGTTGATCAGGTTATAAAAAGTGCTGCCTTGTAGCTTCATGTTGTACGCATCGGCGGCCTCCTCGGTGCCGTGCAAAACGATTGCATCCACGCTCCCTATGCGCGAGGAAGGTTCGCGCAAGGGGCCAGAGGGGAGAAGCAGACCATTGCCGAATTTGCGCTCGCCATCAATCACCATCACCTCCACATCGCGCTGCAAACGATAGTGTTGCAATCCATCGTCGCTCAAAATGACATCGCATTCGGGATGCGCTTGCAACAAGCCACGTCCCGCTGCGGGGCGATTACGTCCTATCCATACTGGGCAAATTTTTCGCCGCGCCATGAGCGCGGGTTCGTCCCCCACCACGGATGGGTCGCTGTCTGCGGTAGCCGCTTGCGGCGCGGTAGCCGAGCCGCCATAGCCGCGACTGATAATGCCCGGATGCCATCCAGCGTTAATGAGTTGCTGCGCCAGCCATAAGGTGAGTGGGGTTTTGCCCGTGCCGCCAACGGTGATGTTGCCAATGACAACGACGGGGACGGGTAGCTTTTCACTTCTTAAAATACCGCTGCGATAACCCAGCCTGTGTCCTATCGTCACAATGCGGTAAACAAAAGTGAAAGGACCGAGAAAAAGTTGAACGGGAGATAATTGATACCAATGCTGTTCGAGCCAGCGACTGAAAGATTTAAACATATTGATTAATTTATTTACGGCTAGTAGTGAAAGTGATGCTGTTGAAACCGGCCTGACGCGCGGATTCCATGATGTTGATGACAGCTTGGTGGGGAGTTTTAGCATCGGCGTTAATCACGATGATTGGGTCCTTTTGATCGCCCGCAGCACGGCGCAGCGCTTGTGCAAATTTATCCACGCCCGTGAAAGCTACGCCTGAATCGTTGATCGCATAACGCTCAATCGCATCGACCGAAACAGTGATTTTCAGAGGAGGAACCGCCGCTCGCTCGCCCGTAGCTTGCGGTAAATTAACCTTCAGCGCGGAAAATTTTTCGTAGGTAGTAGTCACCATCAGAAAAATAATAATGACCAAAAATACGTCGATCATTGGGATTAGATTAATCTCAGGCTCTTCGCGTGCGCGACCACGTTGAAAGTTCATTTTTTAACCCCGCCGTGCGCCATGAACAATCTCGACTAGCTTGATCGATTGCTGCTCCATTTCAACCGTCAAATTATCCACCTGAGCGCGGAAATGGCGATAAAAAATCATGCTTGGAATCGCCACAATCAGCCCAAAAGCTGTGTTGTATAACGCAATTGAAATGCCGTGTGCCAATGCGGCAGGCGCACTTTCGGCGGCACTTTGCACGCCAAAAATTTCGATCATGCCGACCATCGTGCCGAATAATCCTAGCAGCGGGCTAATCGATGCAATCGTCCCCAGCGTCGTTAAAAACCGTGCCAGATCATGCGAGGTGGCGTGCCCCGCTTCTTCAATTGCCTCTTTCATCACTTCAGGCGAGCTTTTTACATTTTTCAAGCCAGCAGCAAATACGCGCCCCAGTGGTGAGCCAGCGGCTAGGCGATTTAACATTTCATCACTCACCCCATGCTCGGAAATTTCTGCGATCACCTCATTCAGCAGTCCCGCAGGCGTAACCTTTTTCTTTTGCAGGGAATACATGCGCTCGCCTATCAACCCCAACGCAATTATCGACGCAATAATCAAAAACCAGATCGGCCAACCAGCCGCTTCAATAATTGCAAACACTATATTTTCTCCAATTTCCAATTTTCCAATTTATGGGGGACGTATTTCGTAATTTAAGGCATAGATCAAAAATGGTAGATATAAATAACAGATAAATAATGTAACTGCTCAACGGAATTTGGGCAATATTTGCGTGCTAAAAATAATTTAAAATTGAGTATTGCTCCAACTTTCAGCCCAATTATCGAATGCAATCCGCCCAATTATTCGGGGTTTCATACAGCCGCACGCGCTGTAATTTTAGGTGATTGCCGTAGCTGCTGTGATACGCATCTTTGAGGATATTAAAGGCAATCATAGCGAGATTTTCAGCGGTGGGCGGCACATCCAGTACCACGGTTTTATGGTCGGGCAGCGAGTTTAAAAACTGCAGCATCACATTGTCACCACGATACACCAAAAAAGCGTGATCCCATGCATCCACTAATCGTTCTTTGGCGATGCGTTTTACTTCAGAGTAATCCATGATCATGCCCTGCTCGGACACGCCCTCGACAGTAATAATTTCTCCGGTAAGCGTGATCTCGATTGCGTAACGATGTCCGTGTAAATGGCGACACTGGCTGGCGTGAGAAGGGATGCGGTGACCTGCATCAAATTCTAATCTTCGGGTAATTTGCATGGTTGTTGCGGGGTGATTTCTGTTATTAGGCGAGATTATAACTTGAATGCTGCGCTGGGGTGCCGCAAGGTAGGGGCTAAGAGTAGAGTAGGTGCCTTAATTACAACTTGAACGTTGCCACTGCATCTCGTAACGCCCGCAAGGATTCTCCATCTCCCTCACCGCCGTAGCGTACGGCGAGGTATAAATCGGTGATGTGTGTGATTGGGGCGGCCAGTTGCGGACTGGCTTGTACAGCGCGTTTGGCGAAATCTTGCGCGCCTTCGTGTTCGGCACGCACAAGGCCGACTTTGCTGAGCCTGCGGCAAAATTTCAAATACAGGCGTTGTGCTGCATCTATGTTGCGTCCCTTTACATGGCGCAACATCAGCAGCGCGAATATCCCAATCAACAAGCCCAGCATAAGCGTCATGCCGATCACCATGTTTTGCCAGGTGATGGCTTGCACGCCGAGCCGCGTGAGAAAGGCGAATTGCTGTTCGGTGTTATAGCCCAGCACCCATTGATTCCAATTGTTGGTTAAGGCATCTAAATTGAGGCGTAGATTGCGTAGGAGGGGTGATTGCGTCCGCGCCATGAAGGGCAGGATGGCACTGTCCGGCAGCGATGCTGCGAGGCCATTTTGTACGCGTGAGATGGAAACGGCAGCGGTGGGGTCGGTGCGTACCCAGCCGCGCCCCGCCAGCCAAACTTCTGCCCAAGCGTGCGCGTCCGATTGGCGCACGATGTAGTAGTTGCCCAACTCATTGTATTCCGCGCCCTGATAGCCGGTCACTACCCGCGCGGGAATGCCCGCAGCGCGCATTAAAAATACGAAGCTGGAAGCGTAGTGCTCGCAAAATCCGCGCCGTGTTTCAAATATAAAGTCATCGACGGTGTGCAAACCTAGTAGGGGAGGGGGTTCGAGCGTGTATTCAAATTTTTCGCGGTTGTAATAAGCCAGCGCAGTGCGGATGATGGCTTCATCATTATTTAACGTGGCGCGCCATTCAGTAGCCAATTCGCGGGCGCGTGGGTTGAGATTATTCGGCAGGGTTAAGGCGCGTTGTAATTGTTGCTCAGTTTCTTCAGCGTTGGCGCGAAAGCCGAGATGAGATTGAGCGGTATAGCGCAGACGGTTGATGATGTTGGATGGCACGAGTAGTTGAAAGTCATCCGTCAAGCGTGCGGGAATGGAAAGTTGCGTCGGCATTTCCAGCGCGAACAGCCATTTTTTATTATGCGGCTCTAGCGTGATGGTGTAGTCCACGCCACTTTTCAGGGTGTCCAACGATGCCGGTTTATTGAGAGTGGGCGTGCCTGCGGTCCAGTTTCTACCGTCGAATTGCCACAGCACGGGGCCGCGCCAATACATCTGTTCGCGCAGCGGTGGAGCGTTGTTAAATTGGGCGCGAAACGCGACTGCTTCGGATAATGACAAGCGGCTCAAGCTGCCCGGCGACATGGTGTCGTCGAGGCCGCTGGTGTTGTGGGCATCTTGCGGCAAGCCCCACAGCGGGCCGGGTACGCGGGGGAATAAGACGAATAAAATTAAAGTCAGCGGAATGGCTTGTGCCAACAGTATTAAAGCTATACGCAGCCTGGGGTATAGGGCGAGGTTGCCTGTTTGCAGATGGAGCCAAGTGGTGACGATGACCGCGAGGGTGAGTAGCATAAACATCGCGGTGAACATGCTCTGCGAATAGAAAAAATTGGTGATGATGATGAAGCAGGCTAGGTAAATCGTCACCGTGGCATCGCGCGCGACGCGTAGTTCTAGCAGCTTGAGCGTGGTGAGTAAAATTAATAAAGTGACGCTCACATCGCGCCCAAACAGTGTGCGAAAAGTGAGCAATATTCCGGCCACGCTGCTCAGCACAATCAATATCAGCAGCCAGCGTTTGGGCAACGCTAATTTGAAATAGGCCAGATAAGTGCGCCAAGCCAACAGCGTGGCAGCCAGCGCGCTCACCCACAGCGGCAAGTGCCCGGTATGCGGCGCACTCACTAAAAAAACGCAGGCGAGCAAACCGTAAATCAAAGACTGCGGTAGGTTTTCTGGCGGCAAATTTTCTGGTGATAAATTTTCTGGTGATAAATTTTTTGGTGATAAATTTTTTGGCAGTGCGTTATTGGATGAAGTTGCATTCATGATCGCGCTGCCTGTGGTTGCGGCAAGCCGAATAAGGCCAACGCTTTTAAGCATTCAGCGCGATGACTGTTGCCTTGGCTGGGGAAAATTTCTATACCGGAGAAATTTGAAAAACTGGGTAGGCGCAAGCCGTAGTGTATTTTTTGGCTGTCAGCAGTCAGCACCCAGCGCGTCAAAACGGCCAACTTTGCCTCTGTAGCGAGGTGGGAAAGTTGATGCCAATCCAACCAAATTTGCTGCCCCGCTTGGTCGCTAAATTGTTTCACTTGCAAGCCTTGTTCTCGCGCTAACGCTTTCCATGCGATGTGGGTCAAGGCATCGCCTGTTACATAGCCGCGAACGCCGGCGAAATCTTCATCACCTTTGGTTTGCAGCGTGCCTTGCCCATCTTTGTCGAGTTGCACGGGCAAGGGCAGGGGGGCGGCAGGCGCGGGGTAAACCAAGCATTGCGTATCAAAATGCAAGTACGACCAAGCATGAAAAAGCCCCAACGGGAACTCGGTATACAGCTTCAGTTTGCCGCTGCTCCGCCAGCCGCGAGTGGTGGTAGGGAGCGCGAGTTTAACGGCCAAGTTTTGTTGTGCGGCCAAGTCAAAAGTGGTCTCGCTCGCAGTATTTATTTTCGCGCGAGCAGATTTATTTTGAGGCGTATTCTTAGCCGATTTTTTTGGGGGAAGAATATTTCTTAAGATCAGTCGATAGCGCGCTAAATTGCTGTGGTTGTGAAAGTGAAAAACAAATTGTGCGGGTTCTCCAGCAAAGACAGGCCCGCAATGCCCCGCCCGCACTTGCAGTTGCGCCATGTTGCGAAAGGCGTGCAGCATGGACATCACCGCCATGGTGGCGAGCAAAAAAGTCAGCACATAGCCTAAGCTCAGGTTGTAATTAATATCCCCCACCAACATCAGCAGCAGCAAAAATGCAAAACCCAAACCACGCTGCGTGGGCAAAATAAAAATACGTCGCTGCGTGAGCGTGACGGTGCCATGCTCAAGTGTAGGGCGAAACATCCATTTTTGCAGCGATTGGTTAAGGGTATTCAGCACGGGGGCAAGGCACGGTGAAAAGATATTTATATTGTGCGAGTTTGATTTTGAAATGCAAGGCCATCAAGCCAAATGGACAGGCAAGAAAGACGGGCAGAAAAGACCATCAAGCACCGCGCCGTGCAAAATCTTTTAATCTAAAACCCAGTAAGCCAAGTGCGATGAAATAGCTAGCCGCACCCGCAACCACCACGCCGCTTAAATGCAGCACGCGCTCCATTGTGGAGGCTTGCAACCAAGCGGCATCTTTGCCTGTGGCGAAATACAGCACCGCACCCATCACCGCTAATGCGACCAAAAGTTTGCCGAAAAAAATCAGCCAGCCAGCTTGTGGAGTGTAGATTTTATGGCGACGCAGTTGGTAATAAAGCAAGCCTGCGTTTAAACATGCGCCGAGGCTGATAGACAGTGCCAGCCCAGTGTGACGCAGTGGGTCAATTAAAACGAGGTTGAGTAATTGCGTGAATACCAGCACCGCCAGCGCGATTTTTACCGGGGTTTTAATATTTTGTCGCGCATAAAAACCGGGTGCTAAAACTTTTACCAAAATCAATCCCAACAAACCCACGCTGTATGCGACCAAGGCTTGGCGCGTCATCCACACGTCGTTGGGGGAAAATTGGCCGTGATAAAACAAAGTGGCAACTAACGGTGTAGCGAGCATAGCCAATGCCAGCGCGGCAGGCAGGGTGAGTAACACGGTTAAGCGCAAGCCCCAATCCAGTAATCGCGAGTATTCTTCGGTGCTGTTTTCTGAATGATATTTGGACAGCGACGGTAATAAAATTGTGCCCAGTGCTACGCCCAGCAATCCCGCCGGAAATTCCATTAAGCGGTCTGCGTAATACAGCCAAGACACGCTACCGGTAATTAAAAACGAAGCGAAGATGGTGTTGATGAGCAAGCTGATCTGGCCGATAGACACGCCGAACACCGCTGGCCCCATTTGCTTGAGGACGCGCCATACGCCGGGGTCGTTTAATTTTAAGCGCGGGCGCGGCAGCAAGTTGAGCTTCAATAAAAAAGGCACTTGCAATGCAAGTTGCAGAATGCCGCCAATCAGCACCGCCCAAGCCAAGGCCAACACGGGCGGATTAATATATGGCACCAGCCACAAGGCGCAGCCGATAAAGGCTAAATTCAGCAGCACGGGAGTGAACGCGGGCACGGAAAATTTGCCGTGGGTATTGAGAATGCCGCCGGCCAACGACACTAAAGAAATGAAGAAAATGTAGGGGAAAGTGATGCGAAGCAAATCCACCGTGAGTGCAAATTTATCCGGCGAGGCGTTAAACCCCGGCGCGCTGATGTAGATAATCCACGGTGCAGCCAGCACGCCGATCAACGTGACGATGAACAGCGCGAGCGCGAGCAAGGTTGCGACATGGTCGACTAAATCGCGGGTTTCTTCCGCCGTGCGTTTATTTTTATATTCCGACAAAATCGGCACAAAGGCTTGTGCAAACGCGCCCTCAGCAAACAAGCGTCGCAACAAATTAGGGATGCGGAAGGCTACAAAAAAAGAGTCGGTTGATACGCCTGCACCAAAGATCCGCGCGATTAATACGTCGCGCACAAAACCCAAAATGCGCGAGAGCAAGGTCATGCTGCTGATGGCGGCGAGGGCGCGTAACAAGCTCATGCGGTAAGCACCTCAAGAAATTCAGCATTAACAAATCCAGCATGGCGATGAATCACGCAAGCACTTTTACGGACGCAGGGGAAAGGGATATTTTCAGTGGTGGGCGTGTTTGCAAAATGCGACATTTTTAAAGCAGGCACAAGATAAAGGTGGGGAATCATACCATTCCTGATGGATGCTGCTAAAAGCGCAAAGGGACTTTTAAAACTTCAAACTTTTTGCCACACAGGCGGCGCGGGTACAAGCCGTTTTGTGAGCCGCCCGTTATCGCCTACAATACGCTGCCTGCAACTCCTCTCTCAGCTTTGAATTTCATAGCCAGCAATCAGTGAAGCCTTCTAAAACCAGCAAACAATGGATGCATGAGCATGTTAACGACCCCTATGTGCAGCGCGCACAGAAGGAGGGTTACCGCTCGCGGGCGGCGTATAAATTATTGGAGATTGATGAGCGCGATCATCTGCTGAAGCCGGGTATGGTGGTGATTGATCTGGGTGCTGTGCCGGGTGGCTGGTCGCAAGTGGCCGCTGCCAAAGTGGGTGCCACTAAAACCAATGCAGCGGGTAAGGTGATCGCGCTGGATATTTTGCCGCTCGTCCCCATCCCCGGTGTGGATTTTATCCAAGGGGATTTTCGCGAAGCGAGCGTGTTGGCGGCGTTGCAGGAACAATTACAAGGCAAGCAGGTCAGACTTGTAATTTCGGATATGGCACCCAACATAACGGGTATTGCCATCACCGATCAGGCCAGTGCGATGTATTTGGCGGAGTTGGCCTTGGATTTAGCGCAGCAGCAATTACAGCCGGGCGGGGCGTTTCTGGTTAAAGTTTTTCAGGGTGTGGGGTTTGAGGATTATTTGAAGTTGATGCGGCAACATTTTTCTCGTGTGGTGACGCGCAAGCCTGATGCATCGCGGGATCGCAGTAGCGAGCAGTATCTTTTAGGCTTAGGGAAGCTTGAGTAATCATGCTAGACAGTGTTTAATGGGCACGGAAATGGCGGATTGGTTGTACATATATTTGGGTGTCTATAAACGGGATATCCGCAAAGGAGTGAAATGAATAATTTATTTAGAAGTGTCGGAATTTGGTTGGTTGTGGCCTTGGTGCTGATGACCGTGTTTAATCAATTTAGCGGTCGTCAGCAGCCGGGGACGCAGGTGCAGATGGATTATTCGCAATTTATGGAAGAAGCCAGAGCGGGCAATATCGCTAAGGTGACCATTGAGGGGCGCACGCTCAGAGCCGTGGGTAGCGATGGAAAACGCATTATTTCGTATGCGCCACAAGACTTGTGGATGGTTTCTGACCTCATTCAAGATGGGGTTAAAGTCGAAGTGAAGCCAGAAGAAGAGCCTTCACTGCTGATGAATTTATTCGTGTCTTGGTTTCCTATGTTATTGCTGATTGGCGTATGGGTATTTTTCATGCGCCAGATGCAGGGCGGCAGCAAAGGCGGCGGCTTGTTCTCGTTCGGCAAAAGCAAAGCCAAATTGTTGGATGAGACCAAAGAGCGCGTGACCTTTGCCGACGTGGCGGGCTGTGATGAAGCCAAGCAAGAGGTTTCTGAGATTGTTGATTTCTTGCGTGACCCGACTAAATTTCAAAATCTGGGCGGACGTGTGCCACGCGGCGTGCTGTTATTGGGCAGCCCAGGCACTGGTAAAACATTGCTGGCCAAAGCCATTGCGGGCGAAGCAAAAGTACAGTTCTTTTCAATATCTGGCTCTGACTTTGTAGAAATGTTTGTGGGCGTGGGTGCGGCGCGCGTGCGCGATATGTTTGAGCAGGCTAAGAAGCAAGCTCCTTGCATCGTATTCATCGACGAGATTGACGCGGTGGGCAGGCAACGTGGCGCAGGCTTGGGCGGCGGCAATGACGAGCGCGAGCAAACGTTGAACGCGCTGTTGGTGGAGATGGATGGCTTTGAAGGCGCGAGCGGCATTATTGTCATCGCTGCAACCAACCGCCCGGATGTGCTCGATTCTGCGTTGTTGCGCCCCGGTCGCTTTGATCGTCAGGTGGTTGTGCCTTTGCCGGACATACGCGGGCGCGAGCAAATATTGTTGGTGCATATGCGCAAAGTGCCGATTGCGCCGGATGTTAAAGCCGAAGTTTTAGCACGTGGTACGCCCGGCATGTCGGGTGCAGATTTAGCGAACTTGGTGAACGAGGCCGCTTTATTTGCTGCGCGTAAAAATAAACGTTTCGTTGAAATGGAAGACTTTGAAGGCGCGAAAGAAAAAATCATGATGGGCTCGGAGCGGCGCACCGTGGTCATGCCAGAGGAAGAACGGCGCAATACGGCCTACCATGAATCTGGTCACGTTGTGGTGGCGAAGATGTTACCCAAGACTGATCCCGTGCATAAAGTTACCATCATTCCGCGTGGTCGAGCACTGGGCTTAACCTTGCAGTTGCCCACGGAAGATCGTTACAGCATGGATAAAGAACGCATTCTGGATACCATCGCGGTGCTGTTTGGCGGGCGTATCGCGGAAGAAATTTTCATGCATCAAATGACGACCGGCGCATCGAACGACTTTGAGCGCGCCACCGATATGGCGCGGCGCATGGTCACGCAATGGGGTATGTCAGATGCACTGGGCATTATGGTGTACGGTGAAAACGAGGGCGAAGTGTTTCTTGGCCGCTCGGTGACCACGCACAAAAATGTTTCCGAATCGACTATGCAAAAAGTGGACGAAGAAATTCGCCGCATCATCGATCCGCAATACACTTTGGCGCGCAAGCTGATTGAAGACAACCGCGATAAAGTTGAAATCATGGCGCGGGCATTGTTGGAGTGGGAAACGCTGGATGCCGAGCAATTGGATGACATTATGGCGGGCAAGCCA
>JANONT010000254.1:0-6927 GCA_031420955.1 Candidatus Nitrotoga sp.
CTGCCCGTAACGCGAGAACAGCATCAGATCCGCCTCCCAGTGACCGGGCTGTTTGCGCGCCTCAACCCGCGCCGGGCGCATGTCAATGGAGACACGCTGCGCGATGCGTTCAACCGACGAGCCGCCTTTTTTCCCGCGCCACCCGCGACGGCTCTTGGCTCGCGGCAGATAGTGCCGCCAAGCGTAATCCTTGGTGCGTGCGATCTGGGCGGCGATGAAACGGTAAATGGTTTCGTGGCTGATGACCGGCATTCCTCGTTCGCGCTTGAGCCGTCCTGCCACCGCGCAGCGCCCGCGCCTGCTGTTGGGCGTAGGTCGGCACATAGCCTTGCTGCGATTGGTTGCGCTTCAGCTCCCGAGCAATGCTCGATGGCGCGCGATCCAGACCTGCCGCGATTTGCCGGATCGATTGCCCGGCCCGGCTAAGTCTGGAAATTTCACACCGTTCCTCGACTCCCATTTGCGTATACTTTTGTCCCATCGCAACACCTCCTTAAACAGCTTAGAGTGTTGCACTTGGTTTGTGAATTCAGGGAATCCAGTCAAATATAAAATAGCGGGAACAAACTACAAAACTTTTAAATAAAATCACTGGATTCCCGCCTGCGCGGGAATGACAACTTTCAAGGAACTGGCTCGTGAATTATCCACAAACACTCACCAAGTTAATCGACCGTCACGACCTGCCGTTTGCAGACATGCGTGAACTGATGGAAAATATTATGGGCGGACATCTCACGTCTGCGCAGATTGCAGCGGTGTTAACCGCGTTGCGCGTGAAAGGCGAGACGGTGGATGAAATCGCCGCTGCAGCACAAGTCATGCGCGAACTCTCCAGCAAAGTTAATGTAAAACCAAACGCGCATTTGATCGACACTTGTGGCACCGGCGGTGATGGCGCGCAAACTTTTAACATCTCTACCGCCAGCGCGTTGGTTGCGGCGGCGGCGGGCGCGCACGTCGCCAAGCACGGTGGACGCTCGGTTTCCAGCACCTGCGGCAGTGCGGATGTGTTGGAAAAACTGGGGGTCAACGTCAATCTCACAGCCGAACAAGTTGCCCGTTGTGTCGATGAAATCGGCATCGGCTTTATGTTTGCGCCCAACCACCACAGCGCGATGAAACACGCCGCGCCAGTGCGCCGCGAACTCGGCGTGCGCACGCTGTTTAATTTGCTGGGTCCATTGACCAATCCAGCAGGTGCAAAAAATCAGGTGCTCGGCGTATTTCACCGCGACCTTACCGCCAAGCTCGCTCAGGTGTTACAGCAACTCGGCAGTCAGCATGTGCTGGTGGTGCATGGCGCAGATGGCATGGACGAAATTTCTATCAGCGGCACGACGCATATTGCCGAATTGAAAAACGATATGGTTATCGAATACACCGTGCAGCCGCAGGATTTTGGTTTACACATTTCACCGCTGGATAGTATCCGCGTGGCCAATGCCGATGAAGCGCGCAACATGTTATTAGCCGTGCTGGACAATCAACAAAGTGCCGCACGCGACATCGTACAACTGAATGCGGGTGCGGCAATTTATGTCGCTGGCTTGAGCGACACCCTGCATGGTGGCATTAAAAAGGCTGGCGAATTTATTGCGAGTGGGGCGGCGAAAAATAAGCTGGAACAGCTTGTGGAGTTGAGTGGTAGCTTTAAGGTTTAATTTGCTCGCATTATTGAAAATACTTAGGTTCAGGCTGTGTTGGTTAACGATTACCAAACTAAAGGATAAATCGATGAATACCTACAAGTTATATACCCTCAAATTTATTGTGGCTATATTATGCATATTGAACTTTGCTGCAACATTTGAAGCAAGGGCAGATAGCGCATTGGAAGTAGTTGGAATTTATGTAGATTCTACGGCTAGCCCTCACTCATCCCTTGAGATTATTGTCTACAAACAAGATGGCAGACTGGCTGGAACGTGGAATCAGGGCTACCCCAATCCAGAAAATCGAAAAGGTTTTCCGTATGAGATTTATCCTATAGAAAATATTCGCATTGGCTCCAATGGCAGTCTTTCGTTCACGGTGTTATGGGATATTTATTCTGGGTTTAAAGAACGCAAAGCGGCGCGGCATCATTTTACTGGGCATATCAGCAATAACATCATACAAGGGTATTTTATTTCGGATGATGGCTCACCCAATTGGTCGCCTGATGGTGTGTCTTCTATCACTGTTAACGCTCTTATAAAAAATCCGGCAGATTTGAAACAGAACACTATTGAGTATGTGTTAACAAGGCATCATGCTGCTTCTGAGCATAAACAAAGATTGGACAAATTGATCGAGTGTCAAATAACGCGCTATCAATTACCCACAGACGCTATTGAAGTCACTGGGTTTTGGTCAATTTACGGCTCTGATGGAGAGCACGAATGGGGATATGACGTTGTACTGTTTAAAGTGGGCAATACCCAATATGGCTGGTTAGAAGACTATGCAGGCATGATTGCAGATGGAGGAATCAGATACCTCCTCCGCGACATTCGTTTCAGCAATCAAAAATTGACTTTCAAAACACATGATAATGTTGAATACAAGTCTATTGTGAAAAATAAGCATCTTGAGCTTAGCTCCCTCGACGAGGTGACGATTCTAAAAAAGCAAAAACCTCCCGAAGCGAATTGGGTGTGGAAGCAGTATCAGGCGTTAAACGTCAAGTGTGGAAAGGTTTTTTGACACCGCGTTGAGGTAGGTATCCTCTGCCGTCAGATAAAGCGTAGAAAGCAAAATACCAGACAAACTCTTTCCCCTCAGGAGATCACTATGCTTTATAAAAGCAGCTGTCATTGCGGGCGCATTGCGTTTGAAGTGGAAGGCGATTTGCGCGCGGTCAAAGAATGCAATTGTTCGATCTGCGGCAGGTTGGGCGCATTGCGTTGGTTTGTGCCGCGCAGCCAGTTACGTTTCTCCACACCGGAAAGTAATTTATCCACGTATCAATTTGGCAAGCATACTATCAAGCATCATTTTTGCACGGTATGTGGTTGCGCGCCGCTGGGCATGGGTTCGCATAACGGTGTGGAGATGGCGAGCGTCAATGTGCGCTGTTTAGAAAACGTGGATTTGTCCGCGCTAAAAATTTCGAAATATGACGGACGTAGCGGGTAAGTAATCATGGCCTTTTCTTGGGGTTTTTTTCTTGCAGAAGCTGCCAATTATTCTGACGGAAAATTGTAGATTGGCTATTTTATATGTGTGTTGGCGCACAGTGTGGCAACAATCTTATGTTCATTATTCGCTCTGGCAGGATGGCTTGCCAATTTAAATAAAGGAGCAGGATCATGAACAAAGAACAAGTTACAGGCACTGTAAAAGACCTCGCTGGCAAAGTGCAGGAAGAAGTTGGCAAGCTGGTTGGGAGCAAAGAACAAGAAGCAAAAGGGCTCGGTAAACAAATATCTGGGAAAGCTGAAAAAGCTTATGGCGATGTAAAGGAAGCCATTGCGGATTCTAAGAAGCCTTGAAGCTCTCTGTCTCCATAAAAAGTAGCCCATTGATTTTGTTGAATGGGCTCTTTTTTAAACGCAATCTTTATAAGGTAAAAATCATGAAGAAAATTGCAATTGCGGTATTGTTGTCCACCATTGTTACCCCTATTTTCGCTGAGGATATGCATATGTATCTTGGGGTGAGGGCAGGTCAAGCTAAAACCAGTATTGACAATGTTGTTTTGAGTTCCGACAACCCTACCGCTTATGGTGTGTTGATTGGCCACACGTTTAGCTCGGCCCTTGCTGTTGAAGCTGAGTATTTAAATTTTGGCGAAATTAGAGCGGGAACGGGTTCCGCAGAAACGACAGGCATTAGTGTAAGCGGCATCGCATCTTTACCGTTTGGGGATCAATTTTCATTGTTTGGTAAATTGGGGTACGCAATGTTGTCTAGTAAGCCGAGTGGTAGCTTCATCGGCGCAGATGCCAAAAGTAATGATGTTACGTATGGCTTTGGCGGTCAGTTTAATATGGGTCCAACAACGGGAATTCGTTTAGGTTGGGATAAATATAAGATTGAGGATGGCACGTTTAAGGGCGATATTAGCTTTATGTCTGTGGGTGGCGTGTTTAAGTTTTAATCGAACTTAACACCGCAAAAGCCGGACTTGTTCCGGCTTTTTTATTCGCCGTCAAACAATACGGGGAAAAAAGCACCAAAGTGAATGTTGAAAAATGTCAGGGAGATTCTTTTACTGCCAACATATTTTTGACTGTTGGGTAACGCAACTTTACCTTTAACTCATTTTTCATGCGCGCATTGGTCAGCCGCCGCGATTCATTTACAAATGACAGCATCATCGGTGACAGAACGTGCTGCGCGGCGGCACGGCTGATGCGCGGTGGGCGCGGCAGGTTGTAGGCATCCGCTACAAGGTCAAAATACTCGCCCATTTTGAGCGCGCTATCGTCGCTGGTGTGATACACGCGATTAGGCTTGGCGTGATGCAAAGCCGCGATGATGCAGTGGGCTAAATCATCCGCATGAATGTGGTTGGAGTAGCTGTCTTCGTGTTGAACAATGGCCGGGGTGCATTGCTGTAAGCGTTGTAGGGGCAGGCGGTCAGCGGCATAGATACCGGGCACGCGCAAGATGCTGGTGTGTATGCCATTGCGTTTTGCCCAAATACGAATTTGTTTTTCTGCCTCTACACGACGCTGGCCGCGCGCACTTTTAGGATGGACGGCGCGTGTTTCGTCCACCAGCGCGCCGCCGCAATCACCATAAACACCGCTGGTGCTGATATAAATAAATTGTCGCGGCAGGTGTTTACCTTGTGATAGTGCGCTGAGTAGATTGCGTGTGCGCGGGTCACCCGCTCCAACATTGGGCGGGGGGGCGAGGTGCAGCACGACATCAGCCAAACCGGCGATGCGTTTTAAGCTCGCTCTATCATCTAAATCGCCCAGTATCGGCACCACGCCGAGCGTGCGTAATTTTGCAAAATATTCTGTATTTCGCACCACGGCGAATACGCTGTAGCGTGCTATCAGCAAAGGGATGGTACGTAGCGCGACATCGCCGCAGCCTATTATCAAGATTCGTGTCATGCCGTGATTATGCGTTAAAATCCGCGTTTTGCGTATGTGCTAAACCGAAATCATGCCTTTTAATATTGTCATCAAGCCGAGCAACCACAGCTTTACCATGGAAGGCCACGAAACCATATTGGAAGCGGGTTTGCATCACGGTTACACTTTACCTTACAGCTGCCGCGATGGGGTGTGCGGCACATGCAAAGGCCGCGTTTTGGAGGGTACGGTGGAGTACGGCAAGCATCAAGCAAGTGCCTTGAGCGAAGCGGAAAAGGCATTGGGCATGGCTTTGTTTTGTCGCGCACAGCCCACGTCTGATTTAGTAATTGAGTGTCGCGAAGTGAGCGCGGTAAAAGATATTCCAGTGAAAACTTTGCCCTGTCGCGTGCATAAATTAGAGCGGCTGGCAGAGGATGTGATGGTGATTTTTTTGCAGCTCCCAGCCAGTGAGCGGCTGCAATTTTTGGCTGGGCAATATATTGACATCTTGCAAAAAGATGCTGCGCCACGCAGTTTTTCTTTAGCGAACGCGCCTCATGATGATGAATTTTTAGAGCTGCATGTGCGGAATATTGCGGGGGGGGCGTTCACGCAACATATTTTTACGCAGATGAAAGTGCGTGATATTTTGCGTTTCAAAGGTCCGCTCGGCACATTTTTTCTACGCGAAGATAGCGTCAAGCCTATTCTTTTTGTAGCCAGCGGCACTGGCTTCGCGCCGATTAAGGCTATCATTGAACACGCGCTACACATCGGCATAAAACGTCCCATGCATTTTTATTGGGGCGCGCGCAAGCTCAGCGATTTATATATGTTGAGCAAGGCGCGCGAATGGGAAGCGGTCGGTATTAAATTTACCCCCGTGTTATCGGAAGCACAACCAACAGATAGTTGGCAAGGCCGAACAGGTTATGTGCATGAGGCGGTGTTGGCTGACTACGCCGATTTGAGCGGCTACCAAGTGTGTGCCTGCGGTTCGCCCGTGGTGGTGGAAGCCGCACACCGCGATTTTACCGCGTTGCGTCTTTTGCCTGAAGAAGAGTTTTTTTCGGATGCCTTTACCTATGCTCCCAAAACGGTTTCTTGAATTAGAAAAATAACTTCATTCCAGTGGTGTGGGTAAAACAGACCGCAGTTGACACCGCCCCAGCCGCCCCCGATACTTCGCACGTTTCATACATTAAGGTTTTTTGCTTTGGACGAGTTCTCACTGGGCACGCTGTTCTTGGCGTTAATTGTAATTTTAATTGTTTCCGGATTTTTTTCTTCTTCCGAAACCAGCATGATGGCGATCAACCGCCATCGGCTGAGTAATTTGGTACGCAAGGGCAACAAGAGTGCCAAGCTAACCGCCAATTTACTGGCACGCACCGATAAATTGCTCGGCTCTATTTTATTCGGCAACACGCTGCTGAATGTGGTGGCCGCCGCACTCACGCAGATTATTATTTTGCGCTTGTTCGGGCACAGCGAACTGGCATTGGCGGCGGGCACGCTGGCGATCACTTTTGTTATTTTAGTGGTTAGCGAAATTTTGCCTAAGGTCATTGCGGCCAGTTATCCAGACCGTATCGCGCTGGCTTCCAGTTATATTCTCACTCCTTTAAATAAATTATTTTATCCAGTGGTGGCGGTCGCGATGGCGATGGTGCAAGGCTTGTTGTGGATTTTTAGGATCAAAGTTCAGGCCGATCAAAGCAAACACAAAATGAGTGTGGAAGAGCTGCGCATGTTGATGTTGGAATCTGAAAATTTTTTGCCGCGCCAACACCAGAGCATGCTGCTGAATTTGGTTGATCTGGGACGCGTGGCGGTGAATGATGTGATGATTCCGCGCAATCAAATCGAGGCATTGGATATCAATAATCCGCCCGAAATTTTGTTGGAA
>JANONT010000255.1:0-8270 GCA_031420955.1 Candidatus Nitrotoga sp.
CATGCTTTCTACCGTGCAGCCATGCAAAATCACTTGGTGGCCCACAGTTACATCGTCGCCGATATGCGTCGGGTTGCCTTCCGGTACTTCGCTATGCTTATGGCTGACGTGGATAATTGTGCCGTCTTGAATGTTGGTGCGCGCGCCGATGCGAACGATGTTCACGTCGCCGCGAATCAAACACATCGGCCACACAGATGAATCTTCGCCGATTACCACATCGCCGATCACCGCTGCTTCGGCATCAATATACGAGCGTGCACCCGCTGTAGGAAAAATATTTTTGTATGGGCGTATGGCCATGCTTGTTCCTTTAACAGTTGTAGAAGGGTGTCTCTGAAAATTCAAATTCTTAAGCCAGACAAGACGCGAGCAAAAAAATTGTGACGACGCATATATTTAATATGTTAGGAGTAATTTTTTGCGAGCAACACAGTATGGCGACGGAAGTTGAGTTTTTAGAGATGCCCGTAAGTTTGCGTGCAGATAATCATACCGATACTCGCCCGATAAATGAAATTTTCCATCGCCATTTTCTCCCTCTCTAAGCAAGGCAGATGAAAGCGCGCAACTTTATAAGGTAAAATGCGCGCACATTTTATGAAAGCAATACCATGCCCCTAACCGCCGACACCGCTGCCAAAAAAGCGCGCACTTTATCCGAGGCGATGCCGTACATTCAACGTTTTTTTGATAAGACGATCGTTATTAAATACGGCGGCAACGCCATGATTGATCCCGCGCTGCAAGAAAGTTTTGCGCGTGATGTGGTACTGCTGAAATTAGTCGGCATGAACCCAGTCATCGTGCACGGCGGCGGTCCGCAGATTAATGAATTGCTCAAGCGCATCGGTAAAGCGGGCGAATTTGTGCAGGGAATGCGCGTGACCGACGAAGAGACGATGGACGTGGTCGAGATGGTATTGGGCAAGGTCAACAAAGATATTGTGAATTTGATCAACCGTCACGGCGGCAAAGCGGTCGGTTTAACGGGGCAAGATTCCTCTTTTATTCGCGCCAACAAAATGCTGCTGGAAAGCCAAACCGAGCCCGGCAAGATGCTGGATATTGGCTTGGTGGGTGAAATCCACTTGATTGATCCGGCGATTATTACCTTCCTCGATTCCGGCGATTTTATTCCGGTGATCGCGCCCATAGGCGTCGGCCCCGATGGCGAAACGCTGAACATTAACGCGGATGTGGTCGCGGGCAAATTGGCTGAAGTATTGCGCGCAGAAAAATTAGTGCTGCTGACCAACACCCCCGGCGTGCTGGACGAAAACGGCACATTGCTCACCGGGCTAACGCCTAAGCAAATTGATGGCTTGGTCGCTGACGGCACTTTATCTGGCGGCATGTTGCCTAAAATTGCCTCAGCGTTGGATGCAGCGCGCGGCGGCGTAAAGTCGGTACATATTATTGATGGGCGGGTGGAACACGCGCTGTTGCTGGAGATTTTGACGGATGAGGGCGTAGGAACATTAATTAAAAGTAAATAAAAAATCCAGATTTAGGCGTAAACTTTTTTTGCTCACGCCTCGTCTTGCTTATAACTCTGAATTTTTATTAGTACGCTGACTTAATATGACCGACCGCGTGTGGATTTTCGATCTGGACAACACTTTGCATAACGCGACACCGCATATTTTTCCGCACATTAACCGCAGTATGACTGCGTATTTGCAACACCATTTGAATTTGGAAGAACACGCCGCCAATGCTCTGCGGATAGATTATTGGCAGCGATACGGTGCAACCTTGCGCGGCATGATGAAACATCACGCGACCGACCCCGAACATTTTTTGTGGCACACGCACCAGTTTCCCACATTGTCTAAAATGATTTTGCGCGAGCCATGTTTGCGCCATATATTAAAAAAATTGCCAGGTAAAAAAATTATTTTTTCTAACGCGCCACAACATTACGCGCACGCGATTTTAAAAATGATGCGGATCGACGATTGCTTTCAGGATGTGTTCGCCATCGAGCACACGCGCTACCAGCCTAAGCCGCAGCGAGATGGTTTTTTGCGGCTGCTGCATAAACATAGGCTGCAACCAGCACGGTGTGTGATGGTGGAAGATAGTGTGGAAAATTTATCCACCGCCAAGCAGCTTGGAATGCGTACCGTGTGGGTCAGCAATACATCGCGTGCACCTGCTTATGTGGATGTGAAAATTAATCATGTGTTGCAGTTGCCGCGCGTGTTGTCGCAATTCAATCATTAAAAAATATGCGGGAAAATTAAGTATGGCTACCAAACCGGGCGAACGAAAATTGCAAATTTTGCAAACCGTGGCAGCAATGTTGGAACAACCCAAGGGTGAAAAAATCACCACTGCTGCGCTGGCGGCACGCTTGGATATTTCCGAGGCCGCGCTGTATCGCCACTTCGCCAGCAAGGCGCAAATGTTCGAAGGCTTGATTGAGTTTATCGAGCAAACCGTGTTTAGTTTAATCAACAAAATTAGCGCAGATGAAAGCAGCGGCATCAAGCAAGCAGAAAGTACGCTGGCCATGTTGCTGGGCTTCGCGCAAAAAAATCGCGGCATGACCCGCGTGTTAATCGGCGACGCGCTGGTGAATGAAGATGCACGTTTGCAACAGCGCATTAATCAACTTTATGATCGACTCGAAGCCACGCTCAAGCAATCATTACGCATCGCTATTACGCAGGGCGCGCTGGATGAAAAAACCGATGTGAGCGCGTATGCCAACCTGCTGCTGTGCTATGTTATTGGCCGCTGGCAGCAGTTTGGCAAGAGTGGTTTTACTAAAGACCCGATGGCGCAATGGCCGCAACAATGGGTACTTCTTTTAAGAAATTAAACTGTCGAACGGAAAAATATAATGATCTTAATTCTCTCTTCCAACACCGATCAACAAGGTGCCGATTTCAAGCAACTGATGGCGCATCTGGCGAGCCTGCCCAGCATACAAACGCGCATCCATGTCGAGCGCGGAGCCGAACAAACGCTGACCGAAATTTATCTCATCGGCAACACTAAAACACTGGACATTAAAGATATGCGTAGCCTGCCGTGCGAAGAAAATGTGGTGCGCGTGTCTGAAGAATATCGTGTGCTGGGGCGGCATAAAGAAGACCCGCGCCCTTCGCATTTTGAATATAACGGCGTGCGTTTTGGGCAAGATAATTTGAATGTGTTTGCCGGGTTATGCGCGGTGGATAATCGCGACCACGTCGAGGCCATGCTCAAAGCGTTGCGCGATAACGGCCAGGTGTGTACGCGCATGGGCGCGTACAAGCCGCGCACCAGTCCCTATGCTTTTCAGGGGCACGGCAAAAATTGTTTGCCGTATGTTTTTGAGTTGGCAGGCAAGTACGGCATCAAAGTTATTGCGATGGAGATCACGCACGAATCGCATCTCAACGAAATCCGCGAGGCCTTGTATCAAACCGGCAATCCCACGGGCGTGATGTTGCAAATCGGCACGCGCAATACACAAAATTTTGAGCTGCTGAAAATCGTTGGCCGCCAACAAGAATTCCCTGTGCTGCTCAAACGCGGCTTCGGTATTACGTTGGATGAGTCGCTTAACGCAGCGGAATATCTCGCCTCGGAAGGCAACCGCAACGTGGTGTTTGGCCTGCGCGGGATGAAAACAAATATGGGTGATCCGCATCGTAACTTTGTCGATTTCGCACATGTGCCGGTGGTAAAAAGATTAACTAGAATGCCAGTGTGCATCGACCCATCGCATTCAGTCGGCACGCGCAGTACCGCACCAGATGGCATTTTGGACGTGGCACACATTACCGCACAAGGCATCGTGGCGGGCGCGAATATGGTACTGGTGGATTTTCATCCCGCGCCTGTGAAAGCCTTAGTCGATGGCCCGCAAGCGTTGTTGATAAAAGAGTTACCGTACTTTTTAGAAGACGTGCAGATTGCGCGCGAGGCTTATCTTAAGCGCGTAGCGTTGGCACAACGCTATTCCAGCTTCTGATAAAACGATCACAGTGTTGGCTTCGTCTTCATCTCCTAGCCGTGCTAAATGCACTGTCGTCGCCTCATCCCTGCCGCCTTGTGCTCACTTTTATCAGAAACTGGAATTACATCAGTTGAAAATTCTGACAACGAATGTTCATAGGTTATTGTGTAAATGTTGTAACCTGCTACTTCTCCTGCTGTCGCTACCCGCAACCGCACTCGAAATCACCGACGATTCCGGCGCGCAAATCACTTTCTCTACCCCGCCACAGCGCATCATCTCGCTCGCCCCTAACCTCACCGAGTTGGCCTACGCTGCGGGTCTAGGCGATTACCTCGTCGCAGTGAGCGCGTACAGCGACTACCCCGCACAGGCAAAAAAATTACCGCAAGTGGGGGATGCGTTTCGCTTGGACTGGGAGCAATTGATCGCACTGAAACCCGATTTAATTTTGGCGTGGGGCAGCGGTTTGTCGGCGCAAGATCGCGCGGCTTTTGAAAAACTAAAATTAAAAATTCTGGTATTAGAGCCGCGTCGCTTAGATGATATTCCGCGCACTTTGCGGGTGCTTGGAAAAATTGTGGGTACACAAACAACAGCGAAAATTAGCGCGCAAGATTTTGAAAAATCACGTCTCGCATTGCAACAGCAATATGCGAAAAAACAAATTGTGCGTGCTTATTTTCAAATAGGCTCTGTGCCCTACCTCACCATCAATGGCGCGCACATCATCAGCGATGTGCTGCACCTATGCGGGGCAGAAAATGTATTTGCGAATGTCCCGATGCTGGTGATGGCTATCTCGGAAGAGGCTTTGGTCAAGGTGCAGCCGCAGATTTTGTTGGGCATGGCATCAACCAAAAATCAGGAAATTGAAACCCTTCAAATGTGGCGCACACTGCCCTTGCGTGCCGTGCGGCAAAAAAAAATCGGCTTTGTGCATCCTGATCTTATCAGCCGTGCTACTCCGAGAATATTATTGGGCGCGGCGCAGATGTGCGCGGATATTGACGCTGCGCGCCGGCCATAAATTATCCAACTGCTGGCAATTTACGCCGCTAGAATTTCTTATACACTGAAATCACCCAATTCTCATTGATGCCTTTGTGAATGGCCGGCTCCATGAGTGCTTGCGTAATAACTGTGCCGATATCCACGGTTAAACCCCACGGCTGATAGGTAACATCTAAGCCAAATGTTAATGAAGCATCGCCGAAATGTTTGCTACCGCGACCTGCAGTTTCGGTGTTGCCCGTGATGTCGAAACTCGGCCCGGTAATCCGCCCTTGTATGCCGCGACGCGGAATAGGCAGCGCAAATTGTGTGTGCGGCAGCACCTGCCAGCCACCCCATTCACGCGGCCAAGCCATCCCCACAAACGGGGTGAGGTGGGTGTAAGTGCCGCTGTAATCGACCAAGCCCGCTGCACCCGCAGATGCCCCATCCAATACACGATAATCCGCTTGATAACCGCGCAATGTGACCCGCTGCAAAAGCGCGCCCACCGCCCATTGTCGCTCGCCCATCCACCCTGCATTTTGTTTGCGCTTAAAGGCCAGCCCCGCACCCACGTTGCGATAAGTGCCGCGAATGTTGGTAAATAGAGCTGCAGCGGGCAGTGCCAGCGGCGTGGTGGTGAACACCGTTGCTAATGGCCGTTGATCGCGCGTGCCAGAAAACTCTAACTCATCCCAAAAAGCAAAAGTGCTGATCGCCCAACGTTCATCTAATGCACGCAATGCGGCTATCGAAAACATTGCGCCATCCAACACCACTGCACCACTGCGCGTGCGCGCCGCTGCTCCCTGCACGACAAAATCCCAGGCATCAGCAGAGGGTTCGCTCCATATCGGCAAGGTGGCAAAACGATTATCCATCGCCACCTCTGGTACATGCTCGGCGATAAATTCAAAACTTTCTAGCGCGGTGGCCGTGCGTGCCGAGATGAGGAATAGAAAAATAATCGCCATCACAAAAAACTTATATAAAAAGCAAGCGTGCTTACATTGGCGAAGAATGCGTTGATGAATGCTGTCCATACTCATACGTCCACTAAAATTTAACCTTGCTACCTTACGCACAGGCATTGTGCAAATCAAGCGGCACTAAATTGCCATGCCCCTAACCATCTAATTTATTATTGCAATACATTGGGTTGAACAAGCATTCGCATGGCGTTATAATTCCGCGCACTACTCTGTGTTGTGCTACCCAAGAAATCTGCTTTTATACCGAAATATTCAAATTAAGTTTTCAATATTGGCGACGCGCTTACACTATCAGCCAGCAGATCAGCTGCTAAAATAAACCTCTTAGAGTGTTAATCATGAAAAATAATGCCCTTCACTCAAGCCTCACAAATATAAAAAACCAATTCCAGAATATCGGTGCAATGGCACTGTTGCTGGCACTCGCGGCCTGCGGCGGGGCGGGAATAAATGGTAACGCGGATTCGTCCGCCGCTATTTACAGCATCGGCGGAAAAGTGAGCGGCCTAGTTGAGGGCGAGAAAATTGTCCTAGAAAAGAATCAAACCGAAACGCTGACCATCACCAGCAACGGTTCTTTTAATTTTGAAACCAAAGAAAAAGATGCGTCCGAGTATCACACTAAGGTGCATCGCCACCCATCTAGGCATCATTGCTCCGTTAAGCACGGCACGGGCAAAGTAAAAGACCGCGATGACGATGGCGACAGCGATGATGTGGATGACATTCATGTGATCTGCGAGCCCATCATCCACAATGGCCTGTTTTCGCCAGCGGCAGACATGCTCACCGCACGCCACAGCCATGCCGCTACCTTGTTAAACGATGGCAATGTGCTGGTCGTGGGCGGATCAGCCACGCCTGTTTTTGATGGTACGCGCTGGCATCTCGCCACGGGCAGCAGCGAGCTATACAACCCCACAGCCAACACTTGGTCGGTCACGGGCAGATTAGCCAACGCCCGCTACAACCACACGGCCACTCTGTTAGCCAATAGCAAAGTGTTAGTCACCGGCGGCAGCAACGCTTACACTTACTTTTCCAATGCCGAATTATTTGATCCTGCAACTGGCACTTGGTCATCAGCGGGCAGCATGAATATTGCGCGCATTTATCACTCGGCGACCTTGCTGCCTAATGGCAAAGTGCTGGTGGTAGGGGGTACGTATGGCTTAGGTCTCGCCGCAGAAGCAGAATTATATGACCCCGTTAGCAACACTTGGTCGTCCGCTGGCAGCCTTGCCACGGCGCGCTTTCACCACACCGCGACCGTGCTGGCAAATGGCAAAGTCTTAATCGCTGCGGGCGCGCAAGGCACACCCACCCTTGCCAGTGCCGAACTATATGATCCCCTCAATAATACTTGGACAAGCACAGGCAATCTCACCACGGCGCGGGCAGGTCACTCCGCCAGCCTATTACCCAATGGCAATATTTTGGTCGCCGCAGGCAATAACAATCTGGGCATATTAGCCAGCGCGGAAATGTATGACCCCGTAACTGGCACATGGTCTGCCGCAGGCAGCTTAGTCACACCGCGACTCGGCCACACGGCAACCTCTATTTTATTCCCCACAGGGAAAATTTTAGTCGCAGGCGGCTATAACCAAACCCAATACTTTGCCAGTGCTGAACTGTATGACCCTGCCACCAATACTTGGTCGATCACAGGCAGCATGGCTTCTGCGCGCAGCCACCACACTGCCACCTTGCTGCCCAGCGGCAGAATGATTGTCATCGGCGGCATCAGCAATGGCCTTCAATATCTCTCTAGCGCGGAGACCTATTGATTTACAGCCCGCTAGGCTCTAAAGCTGCACCCACAAAAAAGCCCGGTACGAACCGGGCTTTTTTATTACCTCTAAACTATTCTTTCTTTAAAAGCGGAATCCAATCTTCAAGCTGGTCGAGCTGGCATCGCCTGTTTTATCGCCTTCAAGCGCAATGTTCATCAGGCCAAGGTTCACATTCCCGCCAATGAAAACTTTGTTTTGGGTGAAACTTTCTTCTTTCAACGAAGCCCCGGCATTCGGTGTGCTGGTGACCCAAACTTTACCCACGCCCGCATACGGGGTAAACATCAAAAAACCTTTAGAGATAGAGACATCTAAGCTTTTGGTATCAAGTGATAGTTGGTCGACCCCAGTTAGCTTGGTGAACGCGCCGCGTATCGCCACCGCTGGCATAGCCACGCCACCTGACAACGGTGCGTAGCGCACTTCCCCGCCAAATAATGAGATGTTAGTGGTGGGAACTTTAGCAACAAACGCAGCCACATCGATATTCAACGGCAGTCCTTTTGCAATGTGCAGCTTGGGAACAATCAA
>JANONT010000256.1:0-2033 GCA_031420955.1 Candidatus Nitrotoga sp.
CAGGCATGGGGCTCGCGGGGCTTTCGACCAATACCCTATTGCTCGGCGCAGCAGGGTTGGGCGTCGTGGTCGTCGTAGTTAACAGTCTCGATGACGACCCCCCGCCGCCCACCATCACCAGCAATGGTGGCGGGGCAACCGCAGCGATCAGCATTCAAGAAAACAGCATCGCAGCCGTGACTACCGTCGCCGCCACGGGCAGCAGCAAAACATTCAGCATCACAGGCGGCGCAGATGCGGCCAAGTTTGAGATCAACGCCGATACGGGGGAATTAAAATTTAAGGCCAGTGCGTTTGCGGCAGGCGCACCCGATTTCGAGCGTCCCACCTTTGCCGGCAGGCAAGCGTATGAAGTGGTAGTGGCAGTCAGCAGCGGGGGGTTAACCGATACGCAACTCATCAATGTCAGAGTCACCAATGTGGCAGAAACATCCGCAACTTATTTTCCCGTGCAAAAGCTGGATGTGACCGATGTAGATTTTTTAAGGACACAAGCGGGCGCGGTGGTATCGGGCGATGGCTTTTTGGGGTTTACCGGCATCGGCGCGTTGCACACGCAAAATCCGCTGGAGGTGACGGATTCGTTCTACCTCGCCCAGACCACGGGCATACGCACCTCTTCTGGCGTGCTTAATAATCTCACCGTGGGTAAAGAAAATTTTGGCGCGGCGGATCAACCTTTTCCGAGATTGGTGCCGCAGGTTACCCCCCATCGTGCGGCAGAGGCGATACCTGTGGGATTGCCGCCCTTAGGGCAAGCGGCTGCAGGTACGCCCACAGCCTACAATAACGGCAACGTAACAAACGGGACGACTGTATTGGAAAGCGGTAGATTCGTTGTCGATTCCACCCCGCGTGAAATCAGCAATCTGGTTTCTAACGAAACCGAGTTTCATGCCAACACCCCCATCCCCGATGCGTTTAATCCGCTGCCATTCAGCGCGGTGATGACGCTGTTTGGGCAGTTTTTTGATCACGGCTTGGATCTCATTCCCAAGGGCGGGAAAGGCACGGTCTTTATGCCGCTGTTGCCCAGCGATGCGTTGTATAACGATCCGCGTGGGCAGAACCCAGATGGCTCGTATAATAATTTTATGATGCTGACGCGGGGCAGTTTTACCGTGGTCGATCCCGTTACTCGCGCAACGCTTGCTTCGACAGATGCTGGATACGCTACCGGGGAACGGGTCTACACCAACACCGTGTCCCCTTTGATCGACCAAAACCAAACCTACGGCTCGACGGCAGGCATGACGGTATTTTTGCGCGAATATCATGATACCTTTTCTGCATTGGTTGCGAATGGTAAGGCGGTAGGGCTGGCTATTAAGGCGGGTATTGCGGATGTCATTGCGGATTTAACTGCGCCGGGTACTGGGCAAAATACCAGCTTGGCTAATGCAATCTCTGCCATTACGGATGAAATCGATGCCGCTATCGTGGCGACTATCGCGACGCAAACGGCACTCAATCAAGACGCTAATCCCAACAATAATATTGATCTGGCTATTTTAATAACAGCAATTAACAGTGCAGTGAGTGGAGCTATTGAAGCTAATGCTGGTGCAAATGCTGCGGCAATTAAAACGGCCATTGGCGTGCCCAAGGCCGAAGGAATATTTACCCCTAGTTACTTTGTGAATGCAGGTGACCCCACTGGGCGGCTGGTGACAGGTAAAGATGGCGGCATGGCAACCTGGGCAGACATCAAAGCCAATGCCTTAAAAATTGGCATTGTATTAACCGATGCCGATGTGGTGAATTTACCTAAAGTGGATGTGTACCCCGATGGGGCAATGGGTAAGGTGACTGCAATTGCTGGCGAGCCAGGCCTCACAACAACTTATGTGGGTGGAACATATGTTAGGCATAACGCTGGCGCAGGTGGGGCTAGGCTAGTTGCTGTAGATGCAACTTTTAATCCTGATGGAAGTGAAGCTACTGCGGCGGTTTTTATTCAACCTGGTGACACTACAACAGTACCTCTGCGCATTGGCCACGCTTTATTGAATGACATTGCACACGGTGCGAGC
>JANONT010000257.1:0-1571 GCA_031420955.1 Candidatus Nitrotoga sp.
TTATTGGAAGTGCGCGGCTTGCGCGCCAGTGTAAATGGCACGGAAGTGTTGAAGGGACTCGATCTCACGGTACGCAGCGGCGAGGTACACGCCATCATGGGGCCGAATGGTTCGGGCAAAAGCACCTTCGCCAAAGTGCTGGCCGGACATAAAGCATACGAGGTGACGGGCGGCACGGTGTTGTTTGAGGGGCAGGATTTGTTCGCGCTGGAGCCGGAAGCGCGCGCGCGCGCGGGCGTGTTTTTAGCGTTCCAATATCCGATAGAAATTCCCGGTGTGGGCAACGGGCAATTTTTGCGCTTGGCTTACAACACGCTGCAAACACAGCGCGGCAAAGAAGAATTGGACCCGTTGGAGTTTGATGATTTCGTGCGCGAGAAAATGAAGCTGCTGGAAATGAATCCGGATTTTTTGGATCGGAGTGTGAACGAAGGATTTTCTGGCGGCGAAAAAAAACGCAACGAGATTTTGCAAATGGCCATGCTCGAACCTCGCCTGGCAATTTTGGATGAGACCGATTCCGGCTTGGATATTGATGCGCTGCGTATTGTGGCGCAAGGCGTGAACCATCTCACCAACAAAGATAACGCGACCATTATGGTGACGCATTACCAGCGTTTGTTAAATTACATCGTGCCGGATTTTGTGCATGTGATGGAGGCGGGGCGCATTACCAAAAGCGGCGGCAAGGAGCTGGCACTGGAGTTGGAAGCGCGTGGTTATGATTGGATCGAATCGGCTGAAAATAAATCTTCGGCAACTAAATCCTCTGCACGGATAGCAGCATGAGCAATGCAGCTTCTCTAATGCCCGCAAATAATTTTTTAGCCAATCTGCTGGCGGGGTATCCGGCGTTATCCGTTAGCCCGGCAGGCTACTTTAATGCCTTGCGCGCCGCAGCAATAGAGCGCGTGAACGCACTGACCGTGCCCACCACGCGCGACGAAGAGTGGCGTTTTACCGATATTTCTCTGCTGACTAAGTTGGCATTTCAGCCAGTAGTGAGCATCAACGATTTGCAGCTTGCTGACATTGAAAAATTTTTCATCGCTGAATCGCACACGCGCTTAGTTTTTATAGATGGCGTGTATGTCGCGCACTTGTCACAGATTGATACCGCCAGCCGCGTGTTCGTGGCTAATCTTGCATCAGCTCTGATGACTCACGCTACCGCTATAGAAGCCCATTTGGGGCAGTTGGCAGAGTTTAAAAATAATGTATTTGCCGCACTGAACACCGCGCACATGAATGATGGCGTGCTGATACTTTTGTCGCGCGATACGGCAGTCGCACAACCGATTCATCTGCTGCATATTGCCACACAAAAAAATGTCGTCAGCCATCCGCGCTGCTTGGTGCGGGCAGAAGCGGGCAGTCAGGCGACCGTTGTGGAAGACTATGTGAGCTTGCAAGACGAGGCGTATTTCACTAACACAGTCAGCGAAATTTCGCTGGCAGACAACGCGCATGTGCATCACGTTCGCGTGCAGCGCGAGGGTGCGCAAGCCTTTCACATTGCCAATTGCGCGGTGACTTTGGCGCGCGGCAGCCATTATCAATCGGTGAGTGTG
>JANONT010000258.1:0-6211 GCA_031420955.1 Candidatus Nitrotoga sp.
TGCAACTCAGCGGGATTACTGCGATAACTACAATTGACCTGACTGGCGGCAACCTCACTATATTGACTTGATCAGGTTAGCTGTAATAGTAAAAGCCCAGTGTGAAAAGCACTGGGCTTTTTCTTTATGGCATAGCGAATCCTCTACCCCTTAAATCCCCCCAAAAAAATCCCCCTACCCCCCCCTTTGAAAAAAAGGGGAAACACTAATTTCCCCCTTGCCTGTCAATCAGCATCCAAAATGAGTTCGTGGCTTACCATGAAGATTTGCTGTTTACCGATGTGAATTTGTTTAATGATAAATTGCTCAATTACCTCGTTTGGTTCAACACCGAACGCCCTCATTATGGTCTTGGGTTATTATCACCCTATGAGTATTTTAAAATTAACCATCAGTGCCATATGTATTGGCGGAAGACATTTAATTGTTTTTCGCATCGGAGCGGCTTTTTGATTGCCCTCACTGCGGGCTTTTTTCCCTCGCCCTCCGAGAGGGGCAAAGGGTGAGGGAACAGCCCGACATATTAAATCAGCATCTCTTTAAAAATAAAAATGCTTATTTTTTTGTCGCCATTTCACTAATCTATACCCCAGCAACATAAGTAGTATCACGGCATAAATCAGCGGCTCAGTGATGTCTTTTTTGACCAGCCACCAATAATGCAGCACACCTAAAATAGCGATGATATAAACTAATCGGTGTAATTTTTGCCAGCGTTTGCCACCCAATTTTTTCAGCATGGCATTGGTTGAGGTGATAGCGAGTGGGATCAGCAAAATAAATGCCACGAAGCCAACGGTGATAAAGGGACGTTTGATCACATCTTTAATAATGGCTGTGACATCAAAAAATTGATCCAGCCAAATATAGGTGATGAAGTGCAGGCTGGCGTAAAAGAACGCATACAGCCCGACCATGCGGCGCAGTTTAATCAGCCACGCCCAGCCACTCAATTGCCGCAGCGGGGTGATGCTGAGCGTGAGCATGATAAAAATTAACGTCCACTCCCCAGTCGAGTGGGTCACAACTTCAATGGGATTGGTGCCGAGTTGATTGTTTAGCCCAAGCCAAATCAATCTGCCTAGCGGGATTAAGCAGACGAAAAATAACGTGACTTTTATGGCGGGGAAATAGGGCATGTGCTGTATTAATCCAAATAATTTTTTAGCCCCGTCATTCTCGCGTAGGCGGGAATCCAGTCACCGCATAGCGGACAAAATATCGGTGTCGCACAACTCATACGTGGGAGATTTTTTGTTGACTAGATTTCCGCCTACGCGGGAATGACGCAGCATTGTGTTGCTGGGTAGCCAGCGCTTAAAAAAACTTATTCAAATCCAGCCCTGCGTACATCTGCGCCACTTGGTCGGCATAGCCATTAAAAGGCAGTGTCTCACGTTTAAAAAATTCACCGATGCGTCGCTCACGCGCTTGGCTCCAGCGCGGATGATCGACCGCCGGATTCACGTTTGCAAAAAATCCATACTCTTGCGGGGAAGATTTCATCCACGAGCTGGCGGTGGCTTTTTCGATGAAGCGAATTTTGACGATAGACTTCGCGCTCTTAAATCCATATTTCCACGGCACGACCAATCTGATCGGCGCGCCATTTTGATTCGGCAACACCTCGCCATACAAACCCACCGCCAATATCGTCAGCGGGTGCATCGCCTCATCTATCCGCAGCCCTTCCACATACGGCCATTCCAACACGCTAGCACGCTGCCCAGGCATTTGTTTAGCATCATGCAATGTGGTGAACTCGATAAATTTTGCGTTCGCAGTCGGCTCGACTTGTTTGATTAACGCGCTTAGCGGAAAGCCCACCCAGGGGATCACCATCGACCAACCTTCCACGCAACGCAGGCGGTAAATGCGCTCTTCTAACGGCGCGAGTTTCAGCAGCGTGTCAATGTCGTAAGTTTTTGGCCGCTTAATTTCGCCCTCTACTACTACCGTCCACGGGCGCGTTTTCAGGCTGTGCGCGTTCTGCGCGGGCTGATCTTTATCGGTGCCAAATTCGTAAAAATTATTATAGGTAGTGACATCTTGGAATGGCGTTTGCACTTCGGTGGTACTGAGTGGGCTTTTGCGAATTCCATGAAATGAATTGATCGCTGCGAGTGGCGCGGCATGGCTGTTACGTAACAATCCCGGCATCGCCATGCCGGCAGCAATAGCTGCTACTGAGCGCGTTGCCGTGCCGATAAATTTTCGGCGTGCTAAATAAATTCCCTTGTCGGTAATTTCGGATGGTTTGATGGTGTCCACTTTTTTGATGAGCATGCGACCTCCGCAATATTTATCAGCGTGTAACTACGGGTACTCTTTTGGTAATCGCGCACAGCAAATCATAGCTAATGGTACCCGCTGCATGCGCCACTTCTTCTACGGGCAAACCCGCGCCCCATAGCGTGACGCGGCCACCTACTTCGACAGCGGGCAGAGCGGTTAAATCCACACACAGCATATCCATCGTGATACGCCCTAAAATGCGTGTGCGTTGCCCTGCAACTAAAATGGGCGTGCCGCTCGGTGCGTGGCGCGGATAGCCGTCGGCGTAGCCACACGCTACGACACCGACACGCATCGGATGTGCCGCACTAAACAGCCCGCCATAGCTAATGGATTCTCCTTTATTTAATTCGCGCACAGCAATTATTTTGCTGTGCAATGACATCACCGATTGCAAGCCGAGTTGCTGCGCGCTGGTTTCTGGAAAAGGTGACGCGCCATAAAGCATGATGCCAGGACGCACCCAATCGGCATGGCTAGCGGGGTAGCGCAGCAGTGCCGCCGAGTTGGCTAGAGAGCGCGGCAAGCGATAGGCCGCCGTCATCTGGTTAAATTTTTCTAGCTGCGCGGCGATACCTGTGGCTTCATCCGCATGAGAAAAGTGAGTCATCAGCGTGATGTCGCGCACGGCGGGATGCGCTTTCAGTTTTTCCATCGCGGCCTGCAATTCATGCGGGGCAAAGCCCAGGCGATTCATGCCAGTATTTATTTTCAGCCAAACATCGAGCGCGGCGCGGCGCGGATAAGCGTCCAGCATGTCGATTTGATGGGGGCTGTGAATGACGCTGGCGATTTCATATTCCGCCATGCGCGGCAATTCTTCGGCGGCAAAAAATCCTTCCAGCAACAAAATGGTTTGCTTAAAACCCGCCTCGCGCAAGCTCACCGCATCTGTTAAATCGAGCAAGGCAAAACCCTCTGCATCGCTCAAAGCTTCAGCACTGCGGAGCAGCCCGTGACCGTAAGCGTCAGCCTTAATCACGGCCATGATGCGTGAGGAGGTTAGGCGACGGGCGCGGTGTAAATTATGTTGTAACGCGTCAAGATTAATATGGGCTTGGATTGGGCGGGACATGGCGAATATTGATGGGACAATTTTTGTGGCACGAATAATAACAGGCATCCAAATTTTTGTGATGTGAAGAGGAATTTCTATCAGCGAACCAGTTTTTCATGATATAAAACGGTTTCTAAAAAAACATAGTCACGCTGCATGGATCGAGGTTTTCGGATTATTCTTGCGGCGCAATTTTTCTCTGCGCTCGCAGATAACGCTCTGCTATTTGCAGCAATTGCTTTGCTGATAGAGATGTCAGCTCCCAACTGGCACGTTCCTGTATTGCAACAGGCATTTGTTGTTTCGTATATTGTTTTAGCTCCCTTCGTTGGCGCGTTCGCAGATTCTTTGCCCAAAGGGCGCGTCATGTTTATCAGTAACGCCATCAAATTAATTGGATGCATTGCGATGCTGATTGGCATCAGCCCGTTGATCGCTTTTGGCATTGCAGGGTTTGGCGCGGCCATGTATTCGCCCGCCAAATACGGCATCCTCACCGAGTATCTGCCACCGAGTAAATTGGTGCTGGCGAATAGTTGGATGGAGGGACTGACCGTGGCGGCCATCGTGCTGGGCGCAGTGGTAGGCGGGGTGTTGGTCAACCCCACAGTTGCTAACACGCTGCTAAATTTATGGGATGTACCCATGTTAGAAACCGGTATCACCAGCGCACCCATACTGGCTATCTCCATTATTTTTTTCATCTACGTGATCGCCGCGCTGTTTAACTTGGGCATCCCGCGAGTGCCAATTGATCACAAACCCATCAGCCGCAGCCCGATATTCTTAGTCACCGATTTTTGGCACTGCTTTAAATTATTATGGAAAGACCCGCTCGGCCAAGTCTCACTCGCGGTCACGACTTTGTTTTGGGGAGCGGGTGCGACGCTGCGGCTGATAGTCCTGGCGTGGGCGGCAGTCGCGCTGCAATATGATCTTGGTAAGGCTGCATATTTAACTGCGTGGGTTGCCATTGGCATCGCCATCGGCTCGGTGCTGGCAGCTCGTTTTGTGAAATTAGAATCTGCCGTGCGCGTGTTGCCAGTCGGCATTGCAATGGGCGTGGTGGTGTTAATGATGATCCCTGTCACCAACGCTATATTCGCTATTGCGTTACTCATTATCATCGGTGCGATGGGCGGTTATTTCGTGGTGCCGATGAACGCGCTGTTACAGCATCGTGGACATCTGCTGATGGGCGCGGGCAGATCCATCGCGGTGCAAAATTTTAATGAGAATCTCAGCATCTTCGCCATGCTGGGTTTATTCGCTTTAATGAACAAGTTGGAGTTTAGTATTTACGTCATCATCATTGTTTTTGGTTTGCTGCTTTCAGGCATCATGACCGTGTTGTATAAAAAACATGGGCGTGACCAGGATCACGGCCAAACATAGTTTTGCTGTGTCATTAAACCGCTCAAGGGCACATCGCGGTGTTGAATCCCTTGAGCGATTTTTGACACAGCAAGAATAGGCAACACCCTATAGCATTACATCTCCCCTCGCGTTTAATCACAAAATCTTTCTCGATGAATCTCAGCAGACAAACGGATACGTTAATTATCGGCAGCGGGTTGGCAGGGTTGTCGCTCGCGCTGCGGTTGGCCGTGCAGCAAAAAGTTTTGATTGTGACGAAAAAATCTTTGCTGGACGGAGCCAGTGCCTGGGCGCAAGGCGGCATTGCGGCAGTGCTATCGAATGAAGATTCTTTGGCCGAGCATGTGCAAGATACGCTCACCGCAGGCGCGGGCTTGTGCGATGTGGAGACGGCGCGATACGTAATTGAGCAGGCTAAATTATCGGTTGATTGGTTGATCGAGCAAGGCGTACCTTTTACGCGGGATGCTAAAACGGACACCGGTTACCACTTGACCCGCGAGGGTGGACATAGCCACCGTCGCGTGATTCATGCCGCCGATGCAACCGGCTCGGCAGTACAAAAAACGCTCGCTGAAAAAGTGTTGGCGCATCCCAACATCACCATACTAGAACATGCCATTGCCATTGATTTAATTACCGGCAACAAGCTTGGTCGCGCAGATAACAATTGTTATGGCGCATATATATTAAACAGCTTGACGGGCGAGGTGATGACCATCGCCGCGCGCAACACGGTCTTGGCCACGGGTGGCGCGGGCAAGGTTTATCTCTATACCACTAATCCCGATACGGCTACCGGAGATGGCGTGGCCATTGGTTGGCGGGCGGGTTGCCGCGTCGCTAATATGGAATTTATTCAGTTTCACCCGACCTGTCTTTATCACCCCCATGCGCGTTCATTTTTAATTAGTGAAGCGGTGCGCGGCGAGGGCGGCATACTCAAGTTACCAGACGGCACACGCTTCATGCCCAGCCATGATCCGCGCGCCGAATTAGCCCCGCGTGACATCGTGGCGCGCGCGATTGATTTTGAGATGAAAAAGCGCGGCCTGGATTGTGTGTACTTGGATATTTCACATCAGCCGGAAGATTTCTTGCGCGCACATTTCCCCAATATTTTTGCGCGCTGTTTGGAATTAGGCATCAATATTTCTAAGCAGCCCATCCCTGTGGTGCCAGCGGCGCATTATATTTGTGGCGGCATCATGACCGACTTACATGCTAAAACCGATGTGCCTAATTTATATGCGATTGGCGAAACTGCTTTTACGGGACTGCATGGCGCGAATCGGCTGGCCAGTAATTCGCTGCTGGAATGCATGGTGTTTGCGGCGGCGGCGGCGCAGGATATTTTGCACAAACCACAAAATTTATTGCTCGACTTGCCGCAATGGGATGCCAGCCAAGTGACCGACGCGGATGAGGAAATTGTCATCGCGCACAACTGGGCCGAGTTGCGCCGCTTTATGTGGGACTACG
>JANONT010000259.1:0-5720 GCA_031420955.1 Candidatus Nitrotoga sp.
GCAGGGTAGGCCTCGGCGTGGATGTAAGAAATTTCCTTGAGCTTCAAGGCTCCCTCTAACGCAATCGGATAATGCAGGCCGCGCCCCAAAAACAACGCGTGATGTTTGCTGATAAATTGCTCGGATAACTTGGCGATCTCAGGAGCCATGTTGAGCACCAATTGCACCGCGCTGGGTAGGTGGCGCAGATCATGCAGATGGGCTTTTTCTTCTTCCAAACTTATTCTTTGGCGTTGCTTAGCCAGCACCAGTGTCAGCAAAAACAATGCCGCTAGCTGCGTGGTGAAAGCTTTGGTCGAGGCGACACCGATTTCCGGCCCCGCACGGGTTAAAAATCGCAGGCGGGATAATCTGACCAGCGCGCTTTCCGGCACATTGCAAATGGTCAGGGTGTAAAGGTGTCCCAGCAGCATGGCGTGATTCAAAGCCGCCATGGTGTCGGCTGTTTCGCCAGATTGCGAAATGGTGACGACCAAAGTTTTCGCATTCGGCACGCTGTTACGGTAGCGATATTCGCTGGCGATTTCCACCGTACACGGGATACCCGCAATATCTTCCAGCCAATATCGCGCGACTAACCCTGAGTGATAGCTGGTACCGCAAGCTAGGATGAGTATGCTCTCGATGTTCTTAAAGTCCGCCGCCGCCTCTGCCCCAAAAATGCCAGGGATCAAAGTCTGGCTACTGCACACCGCCTCTAACGTATCGGCCAAGGCTTGCGGCTGCTCAAAAATTTCTTTTTGCATGTAGTGGCTGTACTCGCCCAACTCCACGCTGTCGTTAGTTAATTCACTGACATGCATAGCGCGCTGCACGGGTTTACCGTTCGCGTCGAATATGCGATAACCGTGCAAATTGATTTCCGCCACATCGCCTTCGGCCAGATACACAATATTTTTTGTTGCGGCCAACACCGCCGATACATCCGACGCGACGAAATTTTCGCCCTCGCCCAAACCCAACAACAGCGGGCTTCCGCGACGGGCGCAAATTAATTGTGTAGCGTTGTCGACCGCCATCACGCAAATCGCATACGCGCCCACCAACTCTTTCAATGCTGCTTGCGTCGCATTCAACAAATTTTTATTTTGCAGATAATAACGATGGATGAGATGCGCGATCACCTCGCTGTCGGTATCCGAGCTAAACACATACCCCCGCGTCGTAAGCTGTGCGCGCAACTCCTCATAATTTTCGATGATGCCGTTATGCACCACGGCGATGCTGTCACAGCTAATGTGCGGATGCGCATTGCGCTCGCTCGGCACCCCATGCGTCGCCCAGCGTGTGTGGGCAATGCCGACCTTGCCCGTGCTGCGCGCGCTGATTGCAGTGAGCTCCGCCACGCGGCCTGTGCTACGTAGTCGCTCAAATTTTTCATTGTTAATCACCACCAGACCCGCCGAGTCATAGCCGCGATATTCCAATCTACCCAATCCTTGCAACAAATCGGGGATGACATTACGTTGCGCGATCGCGCCGACTATTCCACACATAGTTAATTTTGTGAATTAAAAGAAGGGGGGAATTGTAGCAAGATTGAGTGGGAGGCGCATCGTTCGCGGTTTCTTGCGGCGCAATGCCCGTTGGTTATTGCGCCCTACGTAGACTCGGTTTTTTTATCGCGAATAATGTGCCTCCCCATTCACAACTTGCTAATCCTTACGTTCTTCTTATCCCTCTTTGAATCTCTCCAGATTTCAACGCGAAACTGATTAATTGGTATGTCTGGCTTAGGTGTTGGCGTACGCGATGGCCTCTTCTTGTTGCTCTGGTCATTGTCACCATTAAATTCGTTTTCCACCCCCTCAAATAAAGACTCTTGCTTCGGATACATTGGTGCGCTTTTAAGTGCCTCATTTAACTTCTGCATGAATTCTGGGGAAGAGTTCGCCTCATCCCCAAGAATTCTTTCTGCTTCCAACATAGCTTGATCTGCCGTCAGCTCGCCTTTCTGAACTTTCTGAAACAACCTCTGTAAATGTGATAGTGCGCCGCCACTGTTTCGATAAGTTGTCTGAACATTTTCCCCAAATGGAGACACGGCGTTTTCTACTAGCTTGTTGCTGACGTATGAAACTTGGCCGCGTATCGTTTGTAGGCCGGAGATAAAGCTTCCGTAATTTCCGATTCCAAGGAAGAGAGCACCTACTGCAATCGCGATCCTCCCCTTGCCTTTAATGGATCCCTCTTCAACATCAAGTGAGATTGAGTAGTCTGGCACCATGAGTGACTTCTGTATATATTCATCCCAAGTGTCAAAGAGGCGAGACGAATAAATTTCAAAATCGTCTTTGGCAAGACTGCGTACAGCTATTAGAAATTCCGTATTTCCGATATCAATCATTCCGCTCACCATTGCCATGAGTGCGTTGCCCTAACGAAGCTGTAGAAAAATGCCAGCGTTGCGTGCGCTGGGCGCACGACCAAACTGTGGCACATCCGGCATACCACCTATAACCATGATCTCCTCCTAACATGCTGCTATTTCTCTATCGTGCACGCAGCGCACACAGCGCACGCTACATTTTTTGCTGGGCAATACTTGTGGACAACCCACGTTTTTCCCCGCTCTTGTAGCCATGAAAAATTATTTTTTCTTACTCGGTCTTTTCCACCCTGTCACAGTTGTTTGTTTTGCACGCGATAAAGTCAGCGCATCTTCCGGCGCATCGCGGGTGATGGTGGACCCCGCGCCGATGGTGGCATTGCGCCCGATGGTCACAGGCGCGACAAGCTGGGTCGCCGAGCCAATAAACGCGCCGTCTTTTATCACGGTGCAGTGTTTGTTTGCGCCATCGTAGTTGCAGGTGATGGTGCCTGCACCGATATTAACTTGGCTACCAACCGTGCTGTCGCCGATATAACTCAGGTGATTGGCTTTGCTGCCGTCGGCAATTTCGCTGTTTTTTATTTCTACAAAATTACCGATATGCACTTCATCATGCAGATTACTGCCGGGGCGTAGGCGAGCGTAGGGGCCGATACGGCAATTTGCGCCGATTTTGGTTTGCTCGATATGGCTGTATGGATGAATGACGGTGGCGTTGCCAATATCCGAGTTTTTTATGATGCTGTATGCGCCCACTTTTACCTTGTCGGCGAGATTAACTTCGCCTTCAAAAATACAACCGACATCAATTTCTACATCGCGCCCGCAGGTGAGTTTGCCACGAATATCCAGCCGCGCAGGGTCGGCTAAGGTTACACCTTGTTCGAGTAGTTGCTGCGCTTGCTCTGCTTGCCAAGTACGCTCTAACGCTGCTAGCTGGGTCTTGCTATTCACGCCGACCACCTCCCACTGGTGGCTGGGCTGCTGTGCTTGAACGGGCACACCGTCTGCTACCGCCATCGCCACCACGTCGGTCAAATAATACTCACCCTGTGCGTTGTTGGCATTTAATTTCGCTAACCAGCCGCGCAATAAATGCGTGGGGGCGGCCATGATTCCGGTGTTTATTTCTTTGATTAATTTTTGCTCAGGCGTGCAGTCTTTGTCTTCTACGATACTGGTGATGTTGCTATTTTGGTCACGCACGATGCGCCCGTAACCAGCGGGGTTATCGAGCGTGGTGGTGAGTAACGTCAGTTGATTGTGCGCGCCCAACATTTTTTTAATGGTGCTGGCTTGAATGAGAGGCACGTCTCCGTATAGCACCAACGTCACGCCATCTTGCGGCATGTGCGAGATGGCCTGCTGCACGGCGTGACCCGTGCCGAGCTGCGGCTCTTGCAACACAAACTGCGCGCCATATTGCGCCAAGGCTTGCGGCACGGCCTCGCCGCCATGCCCATAAACCACAACTATTTTATGGTTGCCGCTGTGCTTGGCCGAGTCTACAACATGCGCCAATAATGCCTTGCCCGCGATGGTGTGCAGCACTTTGGGTTTATCGGAGTGCATGCGCTTACCACGCCCCGCTGCAAGAATTACAACATTGGCTTCTATCATTTGCTTGGATTAAAAATTGAGGTTGCGAAATTTCTGTGCAGTATAAAGAAATTTTTTGTGCTGGGGATGTAATTCCAATTTCAACTCTACTTTGTTAAGCCCTTAATTTTGCTCCCTCATCCCAACCCTTCTCCCGAAGGGAGAAGGACTTTACATCCCTCCAATGCAAAAAGCGGCCTAAGCCGCTTTTGAATTACTTTGTTTACCCGGTTAATTTTTTTTACCAAGTTAATTTTGTTTACTAGATTAATGTGGCCGCTGCTTACGCAATTTTTGTATGGCTTGCAACTGTGCTAGTGCTTCTGAAAGCTCGGCTTGCGCTTTGGCAAAATCAATTTCTGTGGAACGATTTTTCATCGCTTCTTCTGCCGCACGCTTTGCTTCTAAAGCACGCGCCTCATCTAAGTCACCACTGCGTATGGCGGTATCTGCCAAGATGGTAATGATGTTTGGCTGCACTTCTAACATCCCGCCCGATACATAGATCAGGGTATCTTCGGTCTGGTTTGGCAGCTTTAGACGAACTGAGCCCGGCTTGATGCGCGTCAACAACGGCGCGTGTCTAGGGAATATCCCCAGCTCGCCCATTTCGCCCGGAACGACGATCATTTCGGCGAGGCCGGAAAATATTGCCTCTTCCGCGCTTACCACATCCACATGAACGGTCATTGCCATAATTAATTACCTAAAATATTGCTGCGTTAAATTACAGCGTTTTGGCTTTTTCGACGGCTTCGTCTATCGTGCCGACCATGTAAAACGCCTGCTCGGGCAGGTGATCGTAATCACCGTTAACAATGCCTTTGAAGCCTTTGATGGTTTCTTTCAGCGTGACATATTTGCCAGGGCTGCCTGTAAATATCTCGGCAACGTGGAAAGGTTGCGACAAGAATCGTTGAATTTTTCGCGCACGCGATACAGCCAATTTATCTTCTGGGGACAATTCATCCATACCCAAAATAGCGATAATGTCGCGCAATTCTTTATAACGCTGCAAAGTCTGCTGTACGCCTCGCGCAACAGAGTAATGCTCTTCACCCACGACCAGCGGATCAAGCTGGCGCGAGGTGGAATCTAGTGGATCAACCGCAGGGTAAATACCCAGCGACGCGATGTCACGCGACAGTACCACGGTAGAATCTAGGTGCAAGAAGGTGGTGGCAGGGGACGGGTCAGTCAAGTCATCCGCAGGAACGTATACGGCTTGGATGGAAGTAATCGAGCCAGTCTTGGTGGAGGTGATGCGCTCTTGCAAGCGACCCATTTCTTCAGCCAGCGTGGGCTGGTAACCTACCGCAGATGGCATACGACCTAGCAAGGCAGATACTTCTGTTCCAGCCAAAGTGAAGCGATAAAGCTGATCCACCAAGAACACCCCGGCGCGGCCTTCGTCACGGAAATATTCCGCCATAGTCAGGCCAGAGAGTGCTACGCGCAAACGGTTGCCAGGTGGCTCGTTCATCTGACCGAAGACCATTGCCACTTTAGATTCTGGCAAATTATCCAGCTTGATAACGCCCGCTTCAGACATCTCGTGGTAGAAGTCGTTACCTTCACGAGTACGCTCGCCAACACCGGCAAACACAGACAAACCAGAATGCTGTTTAGCGATGTTGTTAATCAGCTCCAACATATTGACGGTTTTACCCACACCCGCGCCGCCGAACAAGCCAACCTTACCGCCCTTAGCAAAAGGACAAACCAAGTCAATAACCTTAATACCGGTTTCCAGCAAATCAACCGAAGGGGAAAGCTCGTCAAAACGTGG
>JANONT010000260.1:0-4249 GCA_031420955.1 Candidatus Nitrotoga sp.
GACCACTGCACTACTCCTGTATAAGCAGTTAGCAATACAATCACCCCAAACACGATGCGATACCAGGCGAATACTACAAAGGTGTGGTTAGAAATAAAGCGGATAAAACTTTTCACCGCCCACATCGCAGCGATGAATGCCGCTACGAAGCCGACCGCAAATACCGGAATATCCTCGACTCGCAGCAACGCCCAGTTTTTATATAAATCATAAATCGTCGCTGCGAACATAGTCGGGATGGCGAGGAAAAAAGAAAACTCGGTTGCCGCCTTGCGCGATAAGCCAAAAATCACGCCGCCCATAATCGTCGCACCCGAACGCGAGGTGCCGGGAATCATCGCAATCGCTTGTGCAAAGCCGACCTTCAGCGCGTCTGGCCAGCGCATGTCGTCCACCGAATTTATGCGCGGATGATAAGCGCGTTTCTCCACATACAAAATAATCAAGCCACCCACGATTAACGCTGTTGCCACCGTGAGCGGATTAAACAGCACAGCCTTAATCGTGGAGTGGAACATCACGCCCAAAATGGCAGCCGGTAAAAATCCAATAAACAACATGGCGGCAAACTTTTGTTGCGCAGAGTCGCGGGGCAAGCCCACCACCATCTGCGTCAGCCGTGCGCGATAATCCCAGCACACTGCGAGGATCGCGCCGAGTTGAATGACAATTTTAAATACTTTACTGGATTCATCGTTATAGCCGAGCAAGTCACCGACAATAATTAAGTGCCCAGTAGAGGAGATCGGCAGAAATTCGGTGAGGCCTTCGATGATGCCGAGTATCAGGGCTTTAAGAAGCAGGGGGGTGTCCATTAATTTTTTGTCTAGTCGAAATAACGCGCGTGGCCTAGTTAGTGATGATTCATGAGGAGCGAAATTATTTAGGTCGCGATTATCCCATACCAATCAAGCTAGGCTACTTTATGGGCGTACATTATTTGAGTCGGGCGAATATCGGATAATCCCCTGCCCCGTCATTCCCCCAAAAATTCACTTCCACGATGACCGCGCACTAAACACCGCTCCCACCGTCACCGCCCCTAACCCCGCCATCGTCAACACCGTCAACGGCTCACCCAACACTGGCACTGCGGCCAGCGCAGATAATCCCGGCACGATTGCCATGAGCAATGCCACCGTTTGCCCACCCAAGCTCCGCACCGCAAAGGTGTACAACATCATGGCGACGAACACGACTAATGCGCCTTGATAAATAGCCTGCATGGCGATTTCTGCAACGGGTGCTTGCGCGAGTGTGCTCGGCAAAAACAGCCACCACACCGGCAAATATAAAACCGCGCTGCCCAGCGTGACGCTGACTGCGGCGGTGAGCGGCGACACCGGATAGCGGCGCAACAACAGCGTGAACACTGCCCACGATGACGAGCCACATAAAAATAAAGCGTCGCCCAGTAGCTGCATATTGGTGAGCTGCGCGCCTTGAGAAAACGTATCCGCAGCGGTGAGGGTGATGCCGATAAAAACTAATATGAGTGCGATGCGTTGCGCGGGCGAAGGTTTTTGTCGCAGCCATAACCAAGCGATAAGTGCGGTGGCAAACGGTAACGCGCCCGGCAGCAACACTGCAGCATGTGCGGCGGGAGCTAGGCGAAATGCGGCATACACGGCAGCGGCATAACCAACTCCGCCGAATATTGAAAATAATAAAATAACTTTGTACGGCGGCAATGTCACACGCGATAAAAAAATCAGCGCGATTAACGCGCCCACACCGAAACGCAACGCGGTCACATCCCAGCCGGTTAACACGCCCTTGCCGCCATAGCGCGAGACGAGTATGAAACCGGTCCAAATACATATGGTGAAAAACACCGCGATCAATCCCGCGCGGGGTGAATTAGGTTCGCTCATGTGGGGGGAGGGTTATTCCATTTCTAATTTAATAGTGCCAGATTGCTCCCTCACCCTCTGGGAGAAGGGTTGGGGTGAGGGAGCAAAATTGAGAGCTTAATAAATTAGAAATAGAATTATACATTTTGATTGCACCAAGCAGGGCTGGGGTGAAGGCAAAAGGTTAGCACGATAAAGACTGACACGATTTATTCAAACATTTACAGGTTAGCCGCAGATAAAATCTCCGAGCGTTATCCGGCCTCAGGTTAAAATGCCGCCATGTTACGTCTCTCTGAAATTAAACTCCCGCTCGACCATTCCGATGCCCACCTGCACACTGCGATCCTGAAGCGGCTAGGCATTGCGGCGAATGACCTTATCAGCCATTCCATTTTTCGGCGCGGCTTTGATGCGCGAAAATTATCCGCCATCCAGTTTGTTTACACGCTGGAAGTGGCAGTAAAAAATGAAGCTACGTTGTTGCAGCAACTGCACGGCGTGCCGAACATCTCGCTCGCACCGGACACCTCTTATAAATTTGTTGCACACGCACCGAAAAATTTACCCACGCGACCTATAGTAATCGGCACCGGGCCGTGCGGATTATTTGCGGGATTAATTTTGGCGCAAATGGGCTTTCGTCCGATTATTTTAGAACGCGGAAAAAGTGTGCGCGAGCGTACCAAAGATACCTTTGGCTTGTGGCGACAAAGCAAGCTTGACCCTGAATCGAACGTGCAGTTTGGCGAAGGTGGCGCGGGTACATTTTCGGATGGCAAGTTACACAGCCAAATTAAAGACCCCAAACATTATGGGCGCAAAGTGCTGAACGAATTTGTGCAAGCGGGCGCGCCGCTAGAAATTTTGTATGTGAGCAAGCCGCATATCGGCACGTTTCGCTTGGTCGGCGTGGTGGAAACCATGCGCGCGACGATAGAATCTTTGGGCGGTGAAATTCGTTTTCAGAGCAAGGTCACCGACATTATTATTGAAAATAATTCTGCCGGAAAAAGACAAGTACGCGGCGTGATGTTGGCGAATGGTGAACACATAGCCAGCGATCATGTTGTACTTGCGGTCGGCCACAGCGCGCGCGACACGTTTGAAATGTTGCATCAGCGTGGCGTGTATATGGAGTCGAAACCTTTTTCTATCGGCTTTCGCATTGAGCATCCGCAATCGCTCATCGACCGCGCGCGCTTCGGCAAAAATGCAGGACATCCGCAACTCGGTGCGGCGGATTACAAGCTGGTGCATCACGCCAGCAACGGTCGCTCGGTGTATAGTTTTTGCATGTGCCCCGGCGGCACAGTGGTGGCGGCCACTTCCGAAGTGGGGCGCGTGGTCACCAATGGCATGAGCCAATATTCGCGCAACGAACGCAATGCCAACAGCGGCATTGTGGTCGGCATTACGCCTGTCGATTATCCACCCAGCCAGCCCGGCGATGAACTGGCGGGCATGCGTTTCCAAAGAAAATGGGAAGAGCGCGCTTATAAACTGGGTGGAGAAAATTATTGCGCGCCGGGACAACTCGTCGGCGATTTTCTCGCCGGAAAACCTTCCACCACACTCGGCAACGTGCAGCCTTCGTACACACCTGGCGTGCATCTCACCGACCTCACCACCGCCCTGCCGGATTACGCCATCGCCGCCATCCGCGAGGCGATTCCCGCGCTCGATAAACAACTCAAAGGTTTTGCGCTGCACGATGCCGTGCTCACCGGCAACGAAACGCGCACCTCCTCCCCCGTGCGAATAAAACGCGATGAAAATTTTACCAGCATCAACACGCAAGGACTTTATCCAGCAGGCGAAGGCGCGGGCTACGCAGGTGGAATATTATCGGCGGCGGTAGATGGAATTGAAGTAGCCGAAGCGGTGGCGCGCAGTATGGTTTCGTAGTGCAGATCCGAGCGAATTTTATGAAACAAATTAGATGAAAAATCTACTCGCCTAGCGGATATATTTGATTGCATCGAAGCACTTTTCAATCAAAAAGCATCGGCACAGCCATGCCCATCAGTTAAGTCCGATGACATTTGCACATTGATGACTGGTGCTGAGAAATGCCTATTGTTATCTGGGGATATCTGGCAACGCTTGGGGAAATCCAACCATTTAAAAGCCGGCGAGAGATTAACCCCCAGTCTATTTCCCCATAAAAAAGCGCAGCAAATCTTGACGTGATAGCCCCCAATCAATCCGCCTGTTTACGCAAAAACGAAGGGATGTCCAGCATCTCTACGCCAGATTGTTTCATCGCTTCGACCGCTTCGCGGTGGCGGCCATTTCGCATCACGGCAGGCATTTCCAGCTCTTTGTAATTTACGTCTGGCACGTCTATATCATGCGTGCCGGTCCGCATTCCGTAGACCAATTCCGGTTTGCTG
>JANONT010000261.1:0-8444 GCA_031420955.1 Candidatus Nitrotoga sp.
GGTGCAGATTTAGCGAACTTGGTGAACGAGGCCGCTTTATTTGCTGCGCGTAAGAATAAACGTTTCGTTGAAATGGAAGACTTTGAAGGCGCGAAAGAAAAAATCATGATGGGTGCCGAACGCCGCACCATGGTCATGCCAGAGGAAGAGCGGCGCAATACGGCCTATCATGAATCAGGACATGTGGTGGTGGCTAAGATGCTGCCGAAAACCGATCCGGTACATAAGGTCACCATTATTCCGCGTGGTCGGGCATTGGGTTTAACGCTGCAATTGCCAGCAGAAGATCGTTACAGCATGGATAAAGAACGCATTCTGGATACCATCGCGGTGCTGTTTGGTGGGCGTATCGCGGAAGAAATTTTCATGCATCAAATGACGACTGGCGCATCGAATGACTTTGAACGTGCTACCGATATGGCGCGGCGCATGGTCACGCAATGGGGTATGTCAGATGCACTGGGCATTATGGTGTACGGTGAAAACGAGGGCGAAGTGTTTCTTGGCCGCTCGGTGACTACGCACAAAAATGTTTCCGAATCGACTATGCAAAAAGTGGACGAAGAAATTCGCCGCATCATCGATCAGCAATACGCTTTGGCGCGCAAGCTGATTGAAGACAACCGCGATAAAGTTGAAATCATGGCGCGGGCATTGTTGGAGTGGGAAACGCTGGATGCCGAGCAATTGGATGACATTATGGCGGGCAAGCCACCACGGCCACCCAAGCCCAGCACAGCCAGCCAGCCGCCCAAACCGCCGCAAGATGCCACGCCTGCACCGTCAGCGCGTGCACCGACGCAGCCTGCTGCGGGTGCGTAATTGATGCGGTAAAAAATGGGGGAGCCTCGCGCTCCCCTTTTTTATTTAGCTCGTTTTCACAGTAATTTTTTTGGCTATTCTCCTCCTATGTTTTTGCGCTGTGGCACATTTAATCTGGATATTTCAACGCCACGCATAATGGGCATTGTGAATATCACGCCCGATTCTTTTTCTGATGGTGGGCAACATTTAAAACAAAATGCAGCCCTCGCTCACGCGCACCTGCTCATCCAAGCAGGGGCAGATATTTTAGATATTGGTGGTGAATCGACTCGCCCAGGTGCAGTAGCGATCAGCGAACAAGAGGAGCTAGACCGTGTCATGCCGCTCATTGAAGCACTACGCGACGCGCCCATCCCCCTTTCCATTGATACCAGTAAGCCAGCGGTCATGCGCGCTGCCATCGCGGCGGGCGTGAGCATGGTGAATGACATTAACGCGCTGCAACAGCCAGAGGCATTAGCAATCGTGGCGGCCAGTGAAGTGGCCGTGTGTCTGATGCATAAACGAGGCAATCCGCAGACCATGCAACAGCAAGCGGAATATCAGAATGTGGTGGCAGAGGTGCAGCAGTTTTTGCGCGAACGCATGGCGGCGGCACAAGCGGCAGGCATTGCGCAATCACGCATCATCATTGATCCCGGCTTTGGTTTTGGAAAAACGCTGGAGCATAATTTAGCTTTGTTGCGGCAGCTCAATATTTTTACTGCAATGGGCGTACCGCTACTAGTGGGTTTATCGCGTAAATCCATGTTGGGTGCAATCACCGGACAGGATGTGGGCAACCGCGTTTATGCCAGCGTGGTAGCGGCGTTGCTGGCCGTGCAGCGCGGTGCTAACATCGTGCGCGTGCATGATGTGCAGGCCACGCGGGATGCGTTGAAAATCTTAGAAGCAGTTAATCTAAAATAATCTCACTCCCTGTTATTTTCGACTGCGCGGATAATGACGCAATTTTGTTTTAATGAATAATCTGGATTAATAAAACACAGTAGTGCGTCAACCAAGAACGGAGCAAAAGTGAGCAGAAAATACTTTGGAACAGATGGCGTGCGCGGCAAAGTGGGGGAGCATCCCATCACCCCAGAATTCGTGATGCACCTCGGCTATTCTGCGGGCAAAGTTCTCATCGCTGCCGACGGGAATTTAGCGCAAAACGAACGCCCCGCAGTGTTGATTGGGAAAGACACGCGTATATCCGGTTATCTGCTGGAGTCAGCCCTGCAAGCGGGTTTGATCGCCGCAGGGGTGGACGTATATTTGGCGGGCCCCATGCCTACCCCCGCTGTTGCCTACCTTACGCGTGCTTTGCGTTTACAAGCGGGTGTCGTTATTTCTGCCTCGCATAATCCGTTTGAAGATAACGGCATTAAATTTTTTTCCAGCCTAGGGAACAAGCTCCCCGACGAAACAGAACTCGCGATTGAAGCCGGTTTGGAGTCCCCCATTATCACCATGCCCTCGGCGCAACTGGGGCGTGCAAAACGGTTGGATGATGCGGCGGGGCGGTATATCGAATTTTGCAAAAGCAGTTTTCCTTACGAGCTTGATTTACGCGGACTAAAGTTGGTGGTGGATTGTGCCCACGGTGCGGCCTACCACATTGCGCGGCATGTTTTTCACGAGCTGGGCGCAGAGGTCATCGCCATTGGGGTGCAGCCAGATGGAAAAAATATCAACGATGGCTATGGCGCGACATCCCCCAAAAACCTAAAAAAAGCGGTGATCGAACATCGCGCTGATTTAGGCATTGCCCTCGATGGTGATGCGGATAGACTGGTCATGGTAGGTGCCGATGGCCGAATATATGACGGTGACCAACTGCTATATATCATCGCTCGCCATCGCCAACAGCTAGGCACACTCAAGGGTGGCGTGGTCGGTACGTTGATGACCAACTTAGCTTTCGAACATGCCATGCAACGTCTGAATATTCCATTTGCACGCGCCAAAGTGGGCGACCGTTATGTCATGGAAATGCTGCAACAAAAAGAGTGGCAACTGGGCGGCGAAAATTCTGGTCATATCATTTGCCTAGACAGACACACCACGGGCGATGGGATCGTTTCAGCCTTACAAGTGCTGCACGCGCTGCGCACCAACGCGCAAACCTTGGAGCAAGCAGTGGCAGATTTAACTTTATATCCGCAAGTGCTGGTGAATGTGCGGGTTGCTAAAGCAGCCAGTTATTTGACCCAGCCGCGTGTGCAAAAAATGGTTGCTACGGCTGAGCAAGCACTGGCCGGCCATGGCCGCGTACTGCTGCGCGCATCAGGCACCGAGCCACTCTTGCGCGTGATGGTAGAAGGTGAAGACCATGAAAAAGTGCGGCACTGGGCCGAAACGATCGCGCAAGAAGTGCGTGCGGCGGTGTAGAAATGCGTGCCGATTACAACGCGAGGTATTGCGATGCGCGCCGTAATTCACTAACATGAACCCCATGAACGATAAAACTGTAAAGACTACCGCATTTCCTGGCAGCGCGACTAGCGGTGCTGTGTCCAGTAATTTGACTGAAGCCCAAGAAAAAGCATTGGACTTGGTGAAAAAAGGCGCGCAACTAGAAGAGATGAAAGTTGTGGTGCAGGGGCATTTAAATACTATCGAGCAACTGCGCGAAAGCCTCAAGCAAGAGCAAGCTAAAATTGCGGTGCTGGAAGAAAAAATAAAAGGTCAGGCTGCGTTAGAGGCCAAGATAAAAGAGTTGAGCGATGTACTTGGCAAAATTTCTGGGATCGCCGCGACGGGGAAGTAGTTGGCCGCTGGAAAATAGCTGTACACGGGCAAATAAGCAGCACGCTACAGTAGTTTTTTGAGCTGATACAACTTCTCCAACGCATCCTTAGGGCTCATATCATCGGGCTGTATTTCTTGTAGCAACTTCATCGCCGGATGGTCTTCCGGCTCGGCCACTTCAGGCACACTTTTCACAGCAGCAAATAAATCACCTTGCGGATGTTGCGCGGCACTCTGCTGTTCTAATTTAGCCAGTTGCTTCTTCGCATTACGAATCACTTCACCCGGCACACCCGCCAATGCCGCCACTTGCAGGCCGTAGCTCTGGCTGGCCGCACCTTCGTTTACGCTGTGTAGAAACACGATGCTGTGCTTGTGTTCGATGGCGGCTAGGTGGACGTTGGCGAGTTGCTGAAATTCATTGCTCAAGCGCGTGAGTTCAAAATAATGGGTGGCGAATAAAGTGTAGCTGCGATTTTTTTCCAGCAGATGACAAGCAATAGCATACGCCAGCGCGAGGCCATCAAACGTAGAAGTCCCGCGCCCAATTTCATCCACCAGCACCAAACTTTTTGCGTTGGCATTGTGCAAAATATTGGCCGCTTCAGTCATCTCCACCATAAAGGTAGAGCGGCCACTGGCAAGGTCATCCGACGCACCAATGCGAGTAAATATCTGATTGATTTCACCCAGCACGGCGTTGGTTGCGGGCACAAAACTACCGCAATGCGCGAGCAAAGTAATGAGCGCGACTTGCCGCATATAAGTGGATTTACCGCCCATGTTGGGGCCGGTGATGAGCAGCATTTTGCGTGTGTCGTGCAGGTCGGTATCGTTGGCGATAAAGTTTTCTACCTGCGCCGCGACCACTGGATGTCGCCCTTGTTCAATCTGTAAAATATTATCTTGGCTAAATGTCGGCGCGCTGAAATTGAGCGTAGCAGCGCGTTCGGAGAAGGTGGCGAGCACATCCAGCTCGGCGATGGCGGCGGCGATTTGCTGCAAGTGGGCGATGTAAGGCGCGAGTTTTTCAAGCAATTGTTCGTATAAAAATTTTTCGCGAGCCAAGGCGCGATCATTGGCGGATAAAGCTTTATCTTCAAAAGTTTTGAGTTCCGGTGTGATGTAACGCTCGGCATTTTTCAGTGTTTGGCGGCGGCGATAATCATCCGGCACATTGACTGATTGCACAGCCGATACTTCAATATAAAAACCATGCACGCGGTTGTATTCCACTTTTAAAGTGGTGATGCCCGTGCGCTCGCGCTCACGTTTTTCCAGTGCTAATAAAAATTCGCCACAATTATTTTGAATGCCGCGCAGCTCGTCTAAGGCTGCATCGAAGCCATCGGCGATTACTCCGCCTTCGCGGAGCACGCTGGCAGGCTCCGCTTTTAATGTGCTTTGTAGCAGCTCAAGTAACGATGTATCCGGCACTAAATGCGCCGCTAATTCGCGAATTTTTTGCGCGGCGTTATCGCGTAACAGCGTTTGAATTTGTGGCACAGCGTGGAGTGTGTCGCGCAGGCCAGAAAGATCGCGCGGACGCGCAGATTTTAAGGCGATGCGCGTAGTGATGCGTTCGACATCGACGCTCTGCTTTAGGTGCTCGTACAGGGTGCGATGCAGGTTGTTGCCGAGTTGCGCTACCGCCTCTAAGCGTGCATTGAGGGCGGCTCGATCCCGCAGGGGATGGTGCAACCAGTGCGCCAACAAGCGGCTGCCCATGTTGCTGGCGCAGGTATCCAGCAGCGAGAGCAGGGTGGGTGCAGCTTCACCGCGCAGGGTTTGCGTGATCTCTAAATTGCGCCGCGTGGCTGCATCCATGCGAACAAACTGCCCTGCTGCATACACTTGAATGCCGCGCACATGCTGGATATTTTGTCCCTGTGTCAGCTTGGCATAGCCGAGCAACGCGCCTGCGGCTTGAATACCCAGCGTGAAATCGGCACAGCCAAACCCCGCTAAATCGCGCGTGGAAAATTGCTGACACAGCGCGCGCTGCGCGGTCTCAAAATTAAAATGCCAGTCGGGTAAGGTTTTAATTGCAGCGTGAGTTCCTTCCCCCACCCCAGCCCTCCCCCGGAGGGAGAGGGAGTGATTGTTTTCCGCCATTAAAATTTCAGAGGGCTGCAAGCGTTCTAACTCTGCCGATAAATTTTGCGCGTCTGTTTCGCTGACGAAAAATTGTCCCGAGGCTAAGTTCATCCAAGCTAAACCAACCCCTCCCGGCCTCCCCTTGTCATAACCAGCGACTTGTCCGCTTGCGGATTTAGTCGAGTGGCTAGTAGTTCCATCAGGGGAGGAGGAGATTGCTAGGAGCAGGCTATCGCGTTTTTCATCCAGCAGCGCAGAATCGGTCAGCGTGCCAGGTGTGACGATGCGTAACACTTTGCGATCAACCGGCCCCTTGCCAGTAGCAGGGTCGCCGATCTGTTCACATATCGCAATTGATACTCCCAGTTTGACTAGACGTGCCAGATATTGTTCGGCGGCGTGATATGGCACGCCTGCCATTTTGATCGGCTGGCCGTTAGATGTGCCACGTTGCGTGAGCGTGATGTCGAGCAGCTTAGCCGCACGCACCGCATCGTCAAAAAATAATTCGTAAAAATCGCCCATGCGATAAAACAGCAGCATGTCGGTGTGCTGCGCTTTAATTCGCAGGTATTGCTGCATCATCGGGGTGTGCGGGGAGGAGGTCATTACTGTTGGATTAATATTGCTTGTTTGATACTGGAGCTACGCGATTTTAGGGTGCGTATTTTAGCCTGAATGGCGCAACATAAACTCGACCAATTTTCTGCGTGTTGCTTCGTCTCTCAATGATTGGGTATGGCCTGCATCTGGTATCAACCAATGCACTTTGGGTTCGCTAGCGCGTGCTAAAAGTTGTTGAGAATGATGCGGCGGTACGACATTATCTTGCGCGCCATGCAGCAGCAGCAAAGGCAGCGGGCTGAGTGTCGCCACCGATTTTGCGGGGGAGTAATCATTATCCGCCGACACTCAAGGTAGCCATTGCAGCAGCCAGGTCAGCGGCGAAGAGGCTAATTTTTCGCGGGTGATTTGTCGATAATCATAAAACGCGCTGTCGATAATAATCGCTCGAATATTGGCGCGATACGCACTGTGCGCGGTGTAATGAATGGCCAGCGCGCCGCCTAGGCTTTGTCCAAAAATAATAATTTTATTGGGATCGATATTTTTATGCGCGATTAAATGTTTCATCGCTGCATCAATATCAAGCTGCATTCCCGCCAGTGTGGGCGCGCCTTCCGACGCGCCATAACCACGATAATCTAACGCCAGCACGTTGAATCTTTCCGCAGAATGGCGGGCGGGGCGGGCAACAGCTCAATCGGCCATGAAAGTCCGCTCAACCTGCTGTGAAGCCATATTGACACAATGGTGGGCGAGAGATTAGGGTGCGAAGCAATAACACGCGGAGGGGGAGCGCATGAAATCGGTGATTAGTTTTGCAGCAGCACTATTGGGCTTGATGGGAATCGCGACGGCGGGCTGCCCCACCCGGTTTGCACCATCACACAGCCTCACGTTGCTATTTCCCCGCCGCCCTAACACATAAAATTATTTTTGTCTATTACCTGAGCGGGTGATATACACAGATCAAAAACACTTGTATTTTGCGTCACTGTAGCAATGAATTTCATTTATTCAGCCGAACAAAATTAGGAGTGACCATGAGCAAAGTATCACCAGATAAAGTGACATCAGGAAAAATAACTCCTGAAAAAGTAGCGTTAGAAAAAATTACCCCAGAAAAAACGGCGGACACAGCCGCAGCCATGAAAACCCAATTCAACCGAGACTCCACTCCTCCGTCAGCCGAGCAGGGCAAGCCAAGCAAACCTGATGATCGAGCGCAACCTAAGCGGGTGATCAGCGACCCCAACGAAGTCGCGCAACTGGTGATGATGCGTATCGACCATGTCAACGCGCAAAAAGACGAACTCACCACCGCCGTTAAAGCTTTGGCCGACACCGCCAAGCAACTGGTCGGCGTATACGCCAAACAGCAGACGCAGATTGCGCGGCTGGACAAACGAGTGCAGGAGCTGGAGAAGGCCAAGGATTGAGGCTGGCGGCTGCCGCTGGCCGATAATAGCCGATTGCGTTTGCCGTCCGTCGCGTATGGCACCGTAACGTGCGCTTTGGGTTAACCGTAGCGTGCGCTGCGCGCACGATAAAAAGCCAAAGGGGAAAGACTATGTTTATAGCTGATGTAGCGGATGCGCCACGGCAGGATGTGCCGATAGTTATTATGCGGGCGGAGTTATCGCGGTGGGTCGTGCGCTACGCTTGCTGCATTTTTTTGGGTTAAACTTGAGTCGTCCCCAACGATGACAAAGGAGCAAAAAATGAATACGGTTGAACGCATTTTCGAGGCAGTTAAAAACTTGCCTGAGTTTCAGGCGCGTGAGGTGCTGGACTTCGTGGGTTATTTGAAGGCCAAGCGCGCCTCTGCGGATAGCGCGGTTTCCGCCCTTCAGACGGGAGAGTCCGATTGGATCGAGTTCGAAAAGCTCGCGGGCGCTTGGTCCGGCGATTTCAAACGGGAAGAATGCTATGACCGCCCCATTCTTCGCTGATACCAATGTGGTCGTCTATATGCTCGACGCGGACCCGGACAAACGCCGCGCGGCAACCGCCGTGATGCGCGCCCGCCCGGCAATCAGCGTCCAGGTGGTCAACGAATTCCTGAGCGTCGCCCTCGGCAAAATGAAATTGCCCAGAACGACGGCCTACCGGCTGGCGGGGATTTTGATGCGGCAGTGCGAGGTATTTGATCTGACCGTCGAAACAGTTCGCCACGCTATCGATCTCGGCGAGCGTCACCAACTTTCGCACTGGGACGCGCTGAT
>JANONT010000262.1:0-17295 GCA_031420955.1 Candidatus Nitrotoga sp.
CCCAAACATGTCGCCAAACTGGCATTGTTCGGCGGTTTTGTAGACTCAGTGGGTGGTGGCGGATGGGGGCCTGTGGTGACTTCTACGTTGGTGGGGTCGGGGCACAATCCTAGAGAAACCATCGGTACGGTAAATTTTGCCGAATTCTTTTTAACCTTTGCCAGTGCAATCGCATTTTCGTTGCTGGTTGAAGAGGGGCCGTGGCCGATTGTGGCAGGCTTGGTTTTAGGCGGTTTATTTGCCGCGCCATTTGCAGCCTATTTATGTAAAAAATTACATGCGCGCACGCTCATGGTGATGGTTGGTGTTTTAATATCAGTGGTCAGCATTTTTAATTTGTACAAATCATTTTTAGCATGAAGGGTATTTTATGAGCACCAATAATGAAAACAAGCCGAAGCAAGTTACTTGGTTTAACGGCTGCGGCGGACGCATCGGCATCGTGATCGGCACAACAGGCGAGCACGCCTACATAGGCGCGGCACTGCGCCATGACGAAGATGCGGATGTCGAACACATCTTGCAATTTGGTGCAAAATTCCCGCTGGCAGCGGCCTTGTTATTGCCCCCATCCAAACGCTACGCCGAGTCGAGCGGGGCGGCGCAAAAAGCAGGAGAACATTAAATGTATCGCTACGATAATTACGATCAACAAATCGTCAACGAGCGCGTCGCGCAATATAGCGACCAAGTGCGCCGCCGTCTGAGCGGCGAATTGGCGGAAGATGAATTTCGCCCGCTGCGTTTGCAAAACGGTTTGTATATGCAAATTCACGCGTACATGCTGCGTGTTGCCGTGCCATATGGCTTGATTTCATCCGGGCAGATGCGGATGTTCGCGCACATCGCACGCAAATATGATCGTGGTTATGGACATTTCACCACGCGTCAAAATATTCAATTTAACTGGCTCAAGTTAGAAGACACGCCTGCTATTTTGGCGGATTTAGCTTCGGTTGAAATGCACGGGATTCAGACTTCCGGCAATTGCATACGCAATATTTCTTCAGATGAATTTGCTGGTGTGGCGGCAGATGAGATTGTTGACCCGCGTCCTTATGCAGAAATTTTGCGGCAGTGGAGCACCTTCCATCCTGAGTTCGCATTTTTGCCGCGTAAATTTAAGATTGCTATCACCGGTGCGGTGGCGGATCGCGCCGCCATTCAGGTACACGATATTGGTTTGGAAGTGTTGAAAAACGCGTACGGAGAAATTGGTTTTCGCGTGCTGGTCGGCGGCGGTTTAGGTCGCACGCCCATCATCGGTAGCGAGATTTATGGCTTCTTGCCTTGGCAGCATATGATGAGCTACATCGAAGCGATCATGCGGGTTTACAACCAATATGGTCGGCGCGATAACATCTATAAAGCGCGTATTAAAATTTTGGTTAAGGCTCTCGGCGCGGCAGAATTTAAACGTCAGGTGGATGCCGAATGGACGGATATAAAAGACGGACCCGGCACGTTAACGGTCGAAGAATTAAATCGCGTGCAGCAATATTTTACGCCGCCCGCTTATGAAAAATTTCTCGGCGATGATCTCACCGTGGCCGCACTGAAGAATGAAAATAAAGCTTTTGCCAACTGGCTGCAACGCAATGTTAAGCCGCACAAAATACTTGGGTACGCAGCGGTGGTGTTGTCATTGAAAAAAACCGCGATTGCCCCTGGCGATGCCAGCGACGAGCAAATGGATGCAGCGGCAGACTTGGCAGATCGCTTCAGTTTTGGCGAGCTACGCATCACGCACATGCAAAATTTAGTGCTGGCCGATGTCAAGCAAGCTGATTTGTTTACCCTGTGGAAAATCGCCGCAGCGCAAGGTATGGCGACACCGAATATCGGGCTGTTGTCAGATATTATTTGCTGCCCAGGTGGTGATTTTTGCACGCTGGCGAATGCGCGTTCGATTCCTTTGGCGCGTGCAATTTCTGAGCGATTTGAGAGTTTAGATTTTCAACACGACATCGGCGAAATCGAAATTAATATGTCGGGTTGTATGAATTCTTGCGGCCATAATCATGTCGGGCATATCGGCGTATTGGGCGTGGATAAACAGGATGGCGGCGAGTGGTATCAAATTTCTTTGGGCGGCGATCAGGGTAATAAAAGCGCGATAGGCAAAGTGATCGGCCCCTCGTTTACCTTTCAGCAGGTGCCGGAAGTCATCGACCGTTTACTGCACGTATATGTGCGCGAGCGTATCGAAGAAGAAAAGTTGATTGATACCGTGCGCCGTGTGGGCTTGGCACCGTTTAAAGAATACGTGTATGCCACGCCCGTCGAGCCGGATGCCAAGCTGGATGACGAGGCTTATGGATTGTTGAAAGATCAAAACAGTGTGGCCGCCTCATACACCGTGCCTTACTTTACGCCGAGGTTTTGATGATGATTATAAAAAATAAAGCGGTAGTGAGCGACGATTGGACAGTGTTGCGCCTCGCAGAAAATGAAACCGCTGAAGCGGTCACTGTGCCTGCCGGAAAAATTATTGTGCCGTTAAAAGTGTGGCAAGCGCAGCGTACAGCATTGCAAGCGCGCACGGAATTAGGCGTGTGGTTGAACAGCGATGAGCGCCCAGAAGTGTTGCAAGGCGAGGTGGAAAAGTTTGCGGTCATCGCAGTGAATTTTCCGCGCTTTGCCGATGGACGTGGCTATTCTATTGCCTACAATTTGCGTGCGCGCTTGGGTTATCGCGGGGAATTGCGGGCGATAGGCGACGTGTTGCGCGACCAACTTTTTTATATGCAGCGTGTAGGCTTTGATGCGTTTGCGGTGCGCGCCGATAAAAATATTCATGACGCGCTCAAGGGTTTGTCCGATTTTTCGGAGCCTTATCAAACATCGTGGGATCAAAGATTGCCTTTGTTTAGACGTGTGCAACGCGAAGGTGTAGTTGAAAAATAAATGAGTCAAAAATAATGAGCCAGCCCGTAAATAAAATTGAGTTAACTGCAAAAGTTGAGCAAGTGATAGCCGTGCTGGCACTAGCCGTGCGGGAACATGCGCCCGTTATATTTTCCAACAGCATGGGCGCGGAAGACATGGTGCTGACCGATTTGATCAATCGTCACCAGCCCGATATTGCCATGTTTAGTTTGGATACGGGACGTTTGCCGCAACAGACCTATGACCTGATGCAGGCCGTGCGCGAGCGTTATAGCGTGCCGCTGCAAATATTTTTTCCCGATGCGACACAAGTCGAAAAATATGTTGCACAACATGGCGTGAATGGATTTTACGACAGCGTGGCGTTGCGTAAAGCCTGCTGCCACATGCGTAAAGTGGAGCCGTTGCGGCGTGCGCTGGCAGGCAAGGGCGCGTGGATTACTGGGCTGCGGCGCGAACAAGCGGCGACCCGTGAAGGCTTGCAAATAGCGTCTTTTGATGCCGATCATGGCTTGCATAAATTTAATCCGCTATTGGATTGGAGCAATGCCGAGGTGTGGGCATACCTCAAGCAATACGATGTACCGTATAACAAATTGCACGACCAGTTTTATCCCAGCATCGGTTGCGCGCCTTGTACCAGAGCCATATCGGCGGGCGAAGATATTCGTGCCGGACGCTGGTGGTGGGAAGACGCACAGGGTAAGGAATGCGGGCTGCATGTCGGGAAAATAATTCCGATAAAAACAGCTTGAGTCACGATAAAAATACAGAAAGAAAAAAATGGGCAGTCACATATTTACACACTTGGACGCGCTGGAAAGCGAGTCGATACATATCATGCGCGAAGTCGCGGCGGAATGTAAAAATCCCGCGCTGCTGTTTTCCGGCGGTAAAGATTCCATCGTGATGTTGCGTTTGGCAGAGAAAGCGTTTCGTCCGGCAAAGTTTCCGTTTCCGTTAGTGCATATCGACACCGAGCATAATTTTCCTGAGGTGATCGCCTGTCGCGATAAATTAGCCAAAGATTTGGGCGAGCGATTAATTGTGCGTTCGCTGGAAGACTCCATCAAACGCGGCACGATTGTGATTAAAGATCCCGACCTACCGCGCAATCCATTTCAATCGGTGACACTGTTGGAGACCATCGCAGAATTTGGCTTTGATGCTTGCATGGGCGGGGCGCGGCGCGATGAAGAAAAGGCGCGCGCCAAGGAACGTATCTTTTCTTTTCGCGATGAATTTGGTCAGTGGGATCCAAAAAATCAGCGTCCAGAATTATGGGATACCTATAACACGCGCGTGCATAACGGCGAAAATATTCGCGTGTTTCCGATCAGCAATTGGACGGAAATGGACATCTGGGAATACATAGGTCGCGAGAAATTGCACATACCAGAAATTTATTACGCACATGAACGTGAAGTGATCCGCCGCGGCAACTCGGTGATTCCGGTGTCGCATTTGGTGCAGCCCAAGGTGGGTGAAAAAGTAGAAATTTTGTCGGTGCGATTTCGCACGGTGGGCGATATGACGTGTACTGCTCCGGTGGAATCGGTCGCAGGCACCGTGCATGAAATCATCGCTGAGACAGCAACCACGCGCATTACCGAGCGTGGTGCAACGCGCATGGATGACCAGACTTCGGAGGCTTCGATGGAGCTACGCAAGAAAGAAGGCTACTTCTAAAAGGCATCTCTCAAAATTCGGATTTCATCTCAACTGCTGCGTTGCGAAAAAAATTTCTTGCTTACATATAAAGCATATGCGGCGCAGCGAAATTTTTTCTACGCCTTGCATTTGAGCGAACTCCAAATTTTTAGAGACACCTTAAGTGGTGGCTTGAAAATAAACAAAAGGTATAACTTATGAGTAATACAACACAACTACTTCGCTTCATCACCGCAGGCAGTGTCGATGACGGCAAGAGCACGTTAATCGGGCGTTTGCTGCACGATTCAAAATCTATTTTTGAAGATCAGCTTTCGGCGATTACTAAAACCAGTACGCGGCGCGGCATGGAGGTGGTGGATTTATCGCTGCTGACCGACGGCCTGCAAGCCGAGCGCGAGCAAGGTATTACCATCGATGTGGCGTATCGTTATTTTGCTACGCCCAAGCGTAAATTTATTATCGGAGATACGCCCGGCCACGAACAATACACACGCAATATGGTGACCGCCGCCAGCACCGCTAATCTTGCGGTGATCTTGATTGATGCGCGGCGCGGCGTGTTAACACAAACACGTCGCCATACTTTTATCGCAAGCCTAGTGCGTGTGCCGCACATTGTGTTGGCGGTGAATAAAATGGATATGGTGGGGTATTCCGAAGCCAGATTTAATGAAATTTGCGCGGAGTATCTTGCATTCGCCGCGCAACTTGGTTTGCATGATGTGACCTGCATTCCCCTGTCTGCGCTGGTGGGCGACATGGTGGTGGAGCGCGGTGATAATTTGAATTGGTATCAGGGCAGTCCACTGCTGGAACATTTGGAAAACGTGGTGATTGATTATGATGTCAACACAGATGATTTTCGCTTTCCGGTGCAGTGGGTGTGTCGCCCGCAAACGCAGGAATATCACGACTTTCGCGGCTACATGGGGCGGATTGAATCAGGTGAAATTAAGGCGGGGGATGCAATCACCGTGCTGCCCTCTGGCCGCACGACGCGCGTGAAAGAAATCGTTACGTATGATGGAAATTTGCAGGTGGCTTACGCGCCGCAATCTATCGCGATTACGTTGGTGGATGAGATTGATATATCGCGCGGCGATATGCTGGTTAAGGCGGAAAGTATGCCTGCCGTGGCTAAGGAGTTTGCCGCGATGCTGTGCTGGTTATCAGAATCTCCGCTTGATACCAATCGTAAATATATTATTAAACACACCACGCGCGTGGTGAAATGTTTGTTCTCGCGTATCGAAAATCGGGTGGATGTGAATACCTTGACACCCCATCCCGCGACCACGTTGAACATGAACGACATCGCGCAGGTGGCGATGAAAGTGCAGCAACCGCTGGTGTTTGACAGCTACGCTAAGAACCGCGCCACGGGCAGCTTTATTGTGATTGATGAGGCGACGAATAACACCGTCGCTGCTGGAATGATTATTCAATAGAGATTTTTCCATGACAGGCAAAGTTTATTTAATCGGTGCAGGGCCCGGTGCGGCAGATTTAATTACACTGCGCGGCGCACGGTTGTTGGCGCAGGCCGACATCGTTTTTTACGATGCGTTGGTGCAGGCCGACTTGTTGGCACTCGCCCCGCAAGCGCGGCAGGTTGCCGTGGGTAAGCGCTGCCGTCAGCTTTCTACCGATCAGCGATTTATTAATCGTGCCTTGGTCGAGGCTGCCCAGCGACACAGCGTGGTGGTGCGTTTGAAAGGCGGCGATGCGACTTTGTTTGGTCGTGTGCAAGAAGAAATTTCTGCACTGCGCGACGCAGGTATTGCATATGAAATTGTGCCGGGCATTACTTCCGCATTGGCGGCATCGGCTGACTTAGGCATTTCGCTGACGCAACGTGGCGTAAGCCGTAGCGTGGTGTTTGTCACGCCGCGAGTCGGGGAGGGTGAAGCCGCCAGTGAGTGGATTAAAAGTGTACTCGCGGCGGACACAGCGGTGTTGTACATGGCCTCTGGTCAAGCTACGGAGATTGCTGCCAGCTTGATGCAGCATGGCTTAGCAGGCAGCACGCCGGTTGCGTTGGTGAGCAATGCTTCGTTGCCGAATATGCAAAAAGTGGTAACGACGTTATCGAATTTGCATGAAGCCGCGCAAAATGCAGGTTCTCCCGCGTTAATTATTTTGGGTGAAGTGCTGCGCGCACAGGGAGTGGAGGCGTTGCCGCAATTTATTCAACAGCAAAAAATAGTGGGAAATATTTTTTAGCCAACGAAATATTTTAGCCAGCAGATTTGTCTGAAAATCTTTTAAACGAGCGATACATGCGCCAAGCAACAAAGCCGCGTTCTGCCCATTTTATCAAATTAAAACGTCGCGTCGCAATGAGCACGGCAACAACCCCAGCTAACATCACAGCGGGGATGAGCGGGTGGGCAGTGATAAAACGGATAAATGAAATACTTTTGTCAGCGAGTTGCAACGGTGTCCGCAATTGGGAAAACATCTCGGCCATATCATTACGCTGTGTAGCGGCGCGGGCGACAAGCTGCTCGCGGCGGTGTTGAATTTGATTCAGGCGAGAAAGTGTAGAGGCCATTTTTATTTCGTGAGTGGGATTACTTGAGGTGCTCCCGATCTTTGGCTAATTCGGCCAAGGTGGCCGCAAACAGTTTGTTGTTGTTTTCAAGTTTGCCGCGCAATAACATTAGCGTGTACACGCCAGCAGCTAGAAAAAATCCAGTCATCACACCCAATGCCGCGAGGCGGTGTGTGTCCCAGAAAAGCACGGTGACAAACACCGCCAACAGCACAACGCAGACCCCCAGGCAAAAGGCCGCGACCATCGAGAGTAGCAACAACTGCCCGAACTGTAGCCGTGCTTCTTCAATTTCAGTAACCAGAATTTCTAATCGGGTTTGTAACACACCGACAAATTTTCCAGCCAGTTTTAGAATAATATGAACCAAGCCGCTGGTATCAGAAGCGTTACCGAAATCGGAAGCTTCGCTACTTTTATTATTCGCGTTCTCTTCAGCCATTAGGTCAAGTTTTAATTAGTGCAATTAAACTATCGTCTGGAAAGCAGCAGACCCGCGAGCAACCCAGCTCCGCAAGCAATACCGATTACTTTCCAAGGGTTTTCATGCACGTAAACATCAGCTACTTTGACAGCATGTTTACTTTTTTCCAGAATCGCCTCTTCCACTCTTGCCAATTGCTGCTTGGCTTCGCGTAGGCTACTCTGAACTTTGTCGCGTGACATGCTGATGTGCTCTTCAGCCTGACTGGCTGTGGCCTTGATGAGATCCTCTGCATCGGCACCGACCATTTTGAAGTCAGCGATGAGTTTTTCTTTGGCCGAGTTTGAGGATGCTATTGATTGGGTACCCATTTTCATTCTCCTTTGTATTTGATAATTAAACAAATTATGAAGTGTCGTGAACAACCACGAGGGCTTTGATGCGAAAAGACCTTTTGACTCCCTCGCACCGATTACACTAGCGTTTTTGAATGCAAAAAGCAATCAAAAAATAGCTTATTTGAAGGCAATTTTTAAAGCAATTTTATGAGGCGATTTCGGCAATATTGATGCCATTTTAATCATGCAATTTGCGTGCCCCTAGCGGGGAAAATGATTGATTGATGCAGCTAAGTTTGGGGGGGGAAGTTACTGATAGCGGCTGGCGCGAATGCTGGTGCGTTTACCGTCGAACTGTGACCAAACTACAATGGCATTGCCGTTAGTGTCGAAGGCGATTTGCGGACTGACGGCATCGCCCGCGTTATTGCTTTCGATGAGCATAGCCTTGCCCCAACCCTTGCTAGGCGTGTAGCGATTGGCACTGATGTGGAAGCGTTTGCCATCCGATTGCCGCCACACGACTAAGGCATTGCCATTTTTATCAAAAGCGATTTGCGGTCCAATGGCATCGCCCGAATCGTCTGATTCGATTAACACGGCTGCACCCCAGCCATTGTTTGCACTCAGGCGGTTGGCCCATATGCTAGAACGCGTGTCTTTGGATTGCCGCCACACGACCAAAGCGTTACCTTGATTATCAAAAGCGATTTTAGGACCTGCTGCATTAATCGCATCTCCGTTCATAATTAAGGTGGCTGTGCCCCAGCTGTTGCCAGCATTTTTGCCTGTGGTGTAACGGTTGATCCAAATGTTGAATTGTTTGCCATCGGATTGTCGCCATACTGCCAAGGCATTACCCTTGGCATCAAAAGCAATGTGCGCGCCTTTAGCATCGCCCGCATTATCCGTTTCAATCAGTTCGGCTGTGCCCCAACCCGCACCTGCGGTAAAGCGGTTAGCCCAAATATTGTAGCGTGTGCCATCGGACTGCCGCCACACCGCTAAGGCGTTGCTGTTTGCATCAAGGGCAATTTGTGGTCCAACTGCATCACCAGCGTTGTCCGTTTCGATCAACTCGGCAGCTCCCCAGCCAGTGTCTGCGGTAAAGCGATTCGCACGAATATTAAAGTGTGTGCCGTCAAATTGCCGCCACACTGCTAAAGCGTTGCCATTACCATCAATCGCGATTTGTGGATTGGACGCATCGCCTACATCGTTATTTTCTATAAGTGTGGCCGTGCCCCAGCCCGTGCCTAGAACAAAGCGGTTGGACCAGATATTTTTGCGCGATCCGTCATGCATCGCCCACACCGCCAAGGCGTTGCCATTGCCATCAACAGCGATTTGCGGATCAGACGCGTGCCCTGCATTGTTATGTTCTATTAGCGTGGCTGTACCCCAACCGCTGGCGAGCGTGTAGCGGTTAGACCATATATGGAAGTGTTTGCCGTCGTGCTGCACCCACACCACCAAGGCATTGCCCTTGGCATCAATGGCAATTTGCGGATCAGACGCATTACCCTCGTTATTAGTCTCGATGGAGGTGGCCAAGCCAAAGGCTTTGGTAACAGATGGGGTGGCAGTTTTATCTTTACTGTAAGCTGCTGGGGTGAATGCGAAGAGTAAAGCCGCAAGCGTGACAGCGGCATGTGATAAGTATGAATATGACAAATGTGATGCCTGCATGACCGCCTCCTCATAATAGCCTCGCGGTTATTATATGCCAGTGTGATGCAATTTTGCCAAGCTCTTTATGTAAAAGCATGGGTCAATAAATATGAGCGGGTAGATATTTGCAGAGGCTACAGCCACCGCTGGCGCGGTTTAACTGGCTACGCAAGTTAGCTTGCACCGCAATTTAGTATTGCTGAAATTACAGCAGTGATCAGTTGTGGCTCCGGCCACCGCTGGCGCGGTTTAACTGGCTACGCAAGTTAGCCTGCACCGCAATTTAGTATTGCTGTAATTACAGCAATACTAAATTGTCTCTATGCACGAGTTCGGGTTCGGCCACGTAGCCTAGAATGGTTTCGATTTCCTGGCTGGCATGGCGGGCGATGCGCTGTGCTTCGTCGGAGCTGTAGTTGCTCAGGCCACGAGCAATGTCTTGATTATTTTCATTCAAAATAGCGACCACTTCGCCGCGCTTGAATTCGCCCAGCACTTTAATTACGCCTATGGGCAGTAAACTTTTCCCTTCAGATCGCAACGCACGCACCGCTCCTGCATCCAGCACTAACTGGCCACTTACTTGTAGATGATTGGCCAGCCATTGTTTGCGTGCCGCCAGCGACAAGGTGCCAGATTCGAGCAGTGTGCCGATGCTGATACCATCCATTAAACGTATCAGCACATTGGGCTCATGTCCCGAAGCAATCACAGTGTGTGCGCCGCTGCGTGCGGCACGTTTTGCCGCTAGAATTTTTGTCAGCATACCGCCACGGCCTATGCTGCTACCCGCACCGCCCGCCATTGCTTCCAACTTTTCATCGCCTGCTTGAGCCGATGTAACGAGTGTGGCGGTGCTGTCTTTGCGTGGGTCAGCAGTATATAAACCCGTTTGATCGGTGAGAATAATGAGCGCGTCGGCTTCAATTAAATTAGCTACTAGTGCACCTAAAGTGTCGTTGTCACCAAATTTAATTTCGTCTGTAACGACCGTGTCATTTTCATTGATGATAGCGATTACGCCCAGTGCTAGCAAGGTGCGTAGCGTTGAGCGAGCGTTCAGATAACGTTCACGATCAGCCAAATCAGCATGGGTTAGCAGCACTTGTGCGGTGTGCAATCCGTAGGTGCTAAAGCAGCTTTCATAAACTTGTACCAAACCCATTTGGCCGACGGCGGCGGCAGCCTGCAATTCATGCACCGCACTGGGGCGTTTTTTCCAGCCTAAGCGTTGCATCCCTTCGGCAATTGCGCCTGATGAAACCAATACCACCTCGTAACCCGCTTTTCTTAGGGCAGAAATTTGTTTGGCCCAATTGTCGATCGCTTGCTTATCTAAGCCTTCGCCTTGATTGGTGACCAAGCTGCTGCCGACTTTAACAACGATGCGCTTACATTTTGCTAAGGCGGTATTCATAAAGTCAGCACTGTTTTTATAAGGTATCGGTAAAAGACTGGGTATTGGCCGAAGCGAGCTCAGCCGCTTGCCGTTCCTGTTGAGCAGCTTGCTCCAGATGCTCCATAATGGCGTAAACCAGCTCTTTGCAACCTTCTCCATTGATTGCGGAAATAGCAAAATAACGTGTATACGTGCCAAACTCGCGCAAGAAGCTGGCAACTTTTTCTTCTTTATCAGGTAACAAGTCTAATTTATTTAATACCAGCCAGCGTGGTTTGTCGTACAAGGCGGGATCATATTTTTTGAGCTCATTCAAAATTGCGTGCGCTTCATGTACGGAATCGACCCCTTCGTGCATGGGTGCAAGATCAACCAGATGCAGCAGTAAGCGCGTGCGCGCCAAGTGGCGCAAAAACTGATGCCCCAGCCCTGCGCCTTCCGCCGCGCCTTCGATCAAGCCGGGAATGTCGGCGATCACAAAACTTTTTTCGGTGGACACACGCACCACGCCCAGATTGGGATGCAGCGTAGTAAAAGGATAGTCAGCCACCTTGGGGCGTGCCGCAGAAACCGCACGTATAAAAGTAGATTTGCCCGCATTGGGCATACCCAGCAAGCCCACATCGGCCAATACTTTCAGCTCTAATTGCAACTCGCGGCGCGTGCCTTCTTCGCCAGGTGTGCTGCGGCGTGGTGCGCGATTGGTGCTGGACTTGAAATGCAAGTTGCCCAAACCGCCCTTGCCACCTTGGGCGAGCAGCACTTTCTCGCCATCGTGTGCCAGATCAGCAATTTTTTCACCTGTGTTGATATCGCTAATCACCGTTCCGACCGGCATGTGCAACACAATATCGTCCGCGCCCTTGCCATAACAATCGGCACCGCGTCCATTTTCACCATTTTTAGCGCGATGAATACGGGCGAAGCGATAATCTACCAGCGTGTTGATATTACGATCAGCCACCGCGTAGACACTGCCGCCCCAGCCGCCATCGCCGCCATCGGGGCCGCCCTTGTCGATATATTTTTCGCGCCGAAAACTGGCTGCGCCGCTGCCGCCATTGCCTGCGATGACTTCAATTTTTGATTCGTCTATGAACTTCATTTTTGGGATTTCATTTTGGGAACTTCATTTGCTTAAAAAGCACATGTTGACAGTTTCGTTTCTAGGTTACATTTTATTCCAGCATAAACAAAAAAGCCCTACCATGCGATAGGGCTTTTTTATTTACTGAACTGCGGATGCCTACGCTGCAACCACGTTGACGGTTTTACGTTGCTGCGGCCCCTTAACGGTAAATGTAACTTTGCCTGTAACCGTGGCAAACAGGGTGTGGTCTTTGCCCATACCGACATTGTCACCCGCGTGGAATTGTGTGCCACGTTGACGCACGATAATGCTACCCGCGTTAATCAGCTCGCCACCATAGCTTTTAATGCCTAAGCGTTTCGAGTGTGAATCGCGACCGTTACTGGTACTGCCCCCGCCTTTTTTCGATGCCATGTTGCTGCTCCCTTAAGGTTAAGCCGAAATGCCGTCAATGCGGATTTCAGTATAGTTTTGACGATGACCTTGATGTTTTTGATAATGTTTGCGGCGACGCATTTTGAAAATGCGAATTTTATCGCCACGACCATTTGAAATAATCGTTGCAGTGACCGTCGCGCCATTCAGCAAAGGCTTGCCGACAGACACCGTATCGCCGCTGCCCACGATCAACACTTTATCTAAAACGATTGCGCTGCCGACTTCGCCCGCAATGGTTTCAACTTTAAGTGTTTCGCCTTGAACGACGCGATATTGCTTGCCGCCCGTTTTAATGACCGCGTAACCAATATTACTTGTTGTACTCATTTTTAGCTGCCTCACACATACGGTTTTACAGAGCCGCGCATTATACACAAACGCGGCAAGCCGTCAAAATGCTTTTGTAAAATGATTTTTGCTTGATGGTCAATGTTAGAATGCGCGCCATGTTAAATGACCGCGCCCAAATTTTACTCAAAACACTGGTAGACCGCTATGTGAGCGACGGTCAGCCAGTGGGATCGCGTGCTTTGCAACAACTTTCCGGCCTGGAAGTCAGCCCCGCCACCATCCGCAACGTGATGGTGGAGTTAGAGGAAATGGGCTTGGTCAGCAGCCCACATATTTCTGCGGGGCGCGTGCCAACTGCGCTGGGTTACCGATTATTTATTGACACGTTGATGGTGATGCAGCCGCTAGACAGCGTGCGCGTGCAGCAATTGGAACTGCAATTGCAGCCGGATAATCCGTCGCGGTTGCTGACGCAGGCCTCTAATTTGTTATCCGAGTTGACGCATTTTGCGGGCGTGGTGGCGACACCGCAGCGCGCCAATATTATGGTGCGGCAAATTGAATTTTTGCGCTTGTCGGAAAATCGCGTATTGCTGATTATTGTAATGCCCGATGGCGAAGTAGAAAACCGTGTGCTGGTCACGCACAAAGATTACACCCAGTCACAGTTGAACGAGGCGGGTAATTTTTTGAGCCAGCATTATGCGGATTGCCCTTTTCAGGACATGCATCAGCGTATGCAGTTGGAGCTACAGCAGTTGCAACACGAACTGACTGCCTTGATGAGCGCGGCGATTATCGCCAGTGACGCGGTGATGGCCAGTAAAAGTGAAAACTATGTCATCAGCGGCGAGCGTAAATTGCTGCACATCAATGATCTTTCTTCCAACATGAAACAGCTTCGCAATTTGTTTGATGTGTTCGAGCAAAAAACAGACTTGCTGCAATTATTGAATGTCAGTCGCCAGGCATCGGGCGTACATATCTTTGTGGGCAGCGAATCAGGCTTGCTGGGGCTGGATGATTGCAGCGTGGTCAGCGCGCCGTATATGGTGGATGGACAGACCGTGGGTACGTTAGCGGTGGTCGGGCCGAAGCGTATGAATTATGAAAAAATCATTCCGATTGTAGATGTCACCGCGAAGTTATTAAGCAATGCCCTATCACTTCACTAACAAACGACTAGCTGTTATTAACCCAAATAATCCTACATCCCCGTCATTCCCGCGCAGGCGGGAATCCAGCCGATTAAAAGATTTCCCGCGCAGTGGGATGACACCGAGATTCTGTCCGCTACGCGGAGCATTTTTTGACTGGATTCCCGCCTGCGCGGGAATGACGGAAGTGGGGTAAGCAGGCAAGCCGCGAAGCGGCTACTCGCAAATTTTAATTCTTAAAGATGCCCATAAATGAATTATCAACAAGAACCAAGTTACACCCACGGCACTACCGAAAAAACGGCGATTCTGCTGGTGAATCTAGGCACGCCAGACGCGCCCATCGCGCAGGCGGTTAAGCCGTATTTAAAACAATTTCTCAGCGATCCGCGTGTGGTAGAAATCCCCAGATTGATTTGGTGGTTTATCCTCAACGTGGTCATCCTCAACGTCCGCCCAAAAAAATCTGCGGCAAAATATGCCTCGATTTGGATGCCGGAAGGCTCACCTTTGCGCGTGCATAGCGAGCGTCAAACCACCTTGTTGCAAGGTTATTTAGGCGAGCGCACACGCGGTGTTCCGCTGGTGGTGAGCTATGCCATGCGCTACGGCAACCCGTCTATTCCTAGTGTGTTGGCGCAACTCAAAGCGCAAAATTGTCAGCGCATTTTACTGGTGCCGCTTTATCCGCAATACGCTGCCAGCGCGACCGCTACCGCATTCGATGCAGTGATGAGCGAGCTGCTCAAGCAACGCAATATGCCCGCGCTACGCACTGTTAAACACTTTCACGACTATCCCGCTTACATTAAAGCGTCCGCACAAAATATATTGGATTATTGGGTTACGCAGGGTCGCCCTGATCATCTGGTGATGAGCTTTCACGGCGTGCCGAGTTATACCTTGGATAAAGGCGATCCCTACCATTGCGAGTGTCTCAAAACGGGGCGGTTGATTGCTGAACAACTAGGTTTAAAAGCGGGGCAATATACCGTCAGCTTTCAATCGCGCTTCGGTCGCGCCGAGTGGATTAAACCCTACACCACTGCCACGCTCACCGAATTAGGCAAGCAAAAAACCAAGCGCGTAGATGTGGTTTGCCCCGGTTTTGTTTCGGATTGTTTGGAGACGCTGGAAGAAATCGCGATGGAAGGCAAGCACGATTTTCAGCAAGCAGGCGGCGGCGAATATCATTACATTCCCTGCTTGAATGAGCGCGCAGATTGGATGCACGCGCTGACTGATTTGGTGTTGGATAATTTGCAAGGCTGGCTGGAGATACCTGATCCAGCAAAGTTAGAGCAAGCACGTGCGCGCGCGTTGGCACTCGGTGCGAAAAAATAGTGACTGACGTGGGGGGAGCGCAGTAGCTTTTCGACATACTGTTAAGATAGAATCGCGTTCGTTTTATAACATCAAGGAAACGCTGCACAGTCGGCGAGCGTGATGAAGTGCAAGGCGCGCAGCGCGCAGAAACCGGAGTGTATGTGTCTATACATGAGGATTTCGAGCACTGTGCAACGCAGCGTGCGAATGGGTGGCTGCATAGCAGCCGGGAACCCATCGGCCTACCCCTTGCGGGTGAATTCACTCGCTTAGACACTGTGCAGTGTTTCCATAGGCATAGGAAAATCGTGGCATTAATTGTTCAAAAATATGGCGGCACATCGGTTGGCAGCGTAGAGCGTATGCAGGGCGTGGCGCGCCGCGTGGCCAAATACAAAGCGCAGGGGCATCAAATAGTTGTTGTGGTTTCTGCCATGAGCGGCGAGACCAATCGGTTATTGGCCTTGGCTAAAAGCATTCAAGATTCGCCCGATCCGCGTGAGCTGGATGTAGTGCTGTCTACCGGCGAGCAAGTGACTATCGGCTTGGTTACCATGGCACTCATGCAGGCAGGCCTAAAAGCTAAAAGCTACACTGGCGCGCAAGTGAAAATTTTAACCGACAGCGCGTTTACCAAAGCACGCATTCTGGGCATTGACGAGCAAAATATGCGCGCTGATTTAGACAATGATTATGTTGTTGTCGTGGCAGGCTTTCAGGGCGTAGATGAAGAAGGCAACATCACCACGCTGGGGCGCGGCGGCTCGGACACCACCGGTGTGGCACTGGCCGCAGCACTGGGCGCGGATGAATGCCAGATTTATACCGACGTGGACGGCGTGTACACCACCGACCCGCGCATCGTGCCGGAAGCGCGCCGCTTAAAAACTATCACCTTCGAGGAGATGTTGGAAATGGCCAGCCTAGGCTCTAAAGTTTTGCAAACTCGCTCGGTGGAATTTGCCGGGAAATACAAAGTCAGATTGCGCGTGTTGTCCAGCTTTCAAGATGAAGGCGAGGGCACACTGATAACGTTTGAGGAAGATAAAAACATGGAACAAGCAATTATTTCAGGCATCGCGTTTAATCGCGACGAAGCGAAAATCACCGTGCGCGGCGTACCCGACCGACCCGGCATCGCTTACCAAATTATTGGTCCGGTGAGCGATGCCAACATTGACGTCGACATCATCATACAAAACGTCGGCACAGACGGCACCACCGATTTTTCATTCACCGTACATCGCAACGAGTTTGCCAAGGCGATGGAACTTTTGAAAAATAAAGTCCAAAAACATATCGGTGCAGCAGACGTGGTAGGCGACGACAAAATAGCAAAAGTCTCCGTAGTCGGCGTGGGAATGCGCTCGCATGTCGGCATCGCCAGCAAAATGTTTCGCACGCTAGCAGAGGAAGGCATCAACATCCAAATGATCTCCACCTCAGAAATAAAAATCTCGGTAGTGATTGATGAAAAGTATCTGGAACTGGCTGTGCGTGTGCTGCACAAGGCATTTGATCTAGATCAAGAAAGCATATAACCGTTTAATTTTGGGTCGCGAATAGTTGTTAGCAACAAATAGAACTGTCCGGTTTTGAAACACATGAATTGCCCGCTTTGTAACGCCTGAAAGTTAGTTGGCTTTCCTGCGCGAACCGTGCGGCGGACTTACGCGGCGATTCTTTTTTTCTGCTTTAACTCCTGCCCCCAGCGTTGATACAAACCCGGCGAGGGTGGTGAAGTGCGGTTGGCTGTCGCCGGACAGGATAACTTTCAGCAGCATAGCGGGCGGATAAGCGGCGGCACCCGTTATGTCGTTTTTGAAGCGGATATCGAAACCGGATAGATCAAGTTCGTTGTCCAATAACAAATAGGGTCAGACTCGAATTAAATGTTACGCTTCTAATTTCCCCTATCGTCAGGTGTTCGCTCATGGCTCGTCTGCCACGGTTTTTTATACCCAATCAGCCCTTGCACGTCATTCAACGCGGTAATAATCGCGAGCCGATTTTTGCCAGCAACGAGGATTGCCATTTTTATTTG
>JANONT010000263.1:0-1649 GCA_031420955.1 Candidatus Nitrotoga sp.
CAAGCTCCTTAAACAAGGCTTGCAAGAAGAGTTAGCACTCACAGGCGCGCCGATTTTAATTGACTGTTGCCCGATGCTGGGCGTGCTCACCTTGAATGCGCTGCTGGCGGCGGATAGGGTGCTCATTCCCGTGTCGGCAGATTACTTATCGTTACAAGGCGTACTGAGGTTAGATGCCGCGCTGAATGTGCTGGAGACTAAGTTGCAGCGACGCTTTGAGCGACGCATTGTCGTCACGCGGTTTGATTCACGAAGAAAACTTGCCTATACCATTTTTGACAAACTGCGGGATCGCTACGGCGCATTAGTTTGCAATACCCGCATCGGCGAAAATGTCTCGCTGGCAAGTAGCCCGATGTACGGTTTGGATGTATTCGCCCATGCGCCACACAGCCCCGGTGCGGCGGATTATCGGGCATTGACGGGCGAGTTGGTGAACTGTGGATTTTTTGGGGCGTAGGTAGAAATTGTTATTGATTTTTTGCGAATAAGGCTTCTGCTAACACAAAACAAAATCTCATCATCTTCCCGCTATGCTCCACCCCTCCTTGCGGGTGTAAAGGGAAGCTGGGAGGAGTTTCGAGAAAATCAAAACTCGCGGCTGGCAGCAAAAGCAGCCAGTTGCAGCAAAGTCGATTTATGCTCGGTATCAGGCAGATCAGCAATCGCCAAACACGCAGCCTCTGCCTCTAGCTCGGCCTGTTGCCGCGTATAGGCCAGCGCGCCAGTCTGCTTTACGATTTCCAGCACGTCCGCAAACAAGCCTATGTCGCCCTGCTCAATCGCGTTTCTCACCACAGTCGCTTGCGCGGCTGTGCCATGTTGCATGGCATAAATCAGCGGCAAAGTGGGCTTGCCCTCGGCCAGGTCATCCCCTAGATTTTTGCCTGTGGTCTGTTCGTCGCCGGAATAATCCAGCACGTCATCCACTAACTGAAACGCCGTACCCAAATGCCGGCCATATTCTGCCACAGCATGTTCTACGGTCGTGTCGGCGTGGCATAAAATCGCGCCTAAGCGCATGGCGGCTTCAAATAATTTCGCAGTTTTGCAGTGGATTACGCGTAAATAATTCGTCACATCCACGCTGGCATTGTGGCGGTTAAGAAGTTGTAGCACCTCGCCCTCGGCAATAATATTGGTGGCATCGGCCAGCGTTTGCATGATGCGCATTTCGTTCACTTCTACCATCATTTGAAAAGCGCGCGAATATAAAAAGTCGCCCACTAAAACGCTAGTCGCATTGCCGAATAAATCATTTGCTGTGGCGCGCCCACGCCGCAAATCGGATTCATCCACCACGTCATCATGCAATAACGTTGCCGTGTGAATAAACTCCACCACGGCTGCCAGTGTGTGTTGATGCGGGCCGCGATAGCCCAGCGCATGAGCCGAAAGCACTACCAGAGCGGGGCGCAGACGCTTGCCGCCGCCATTAATAATGTATTCGCTGACCTGATTAACCAGCGCGACCTCAGAATGCAGGCGCGTGCGGATGACTCCATCCACCACGGCCATATCTACAGCGAGCGATTTTTGTATCGTTTCAAAAGCCACGAAGTGATCCCCAATGCGGTGCTAAAAAATGGTTAAATTACAGAAGAGCGCGATGGTAGGGATTGTATAGATAGCGTGTCAAGCGCGGCGTG